>JAYTUG010000387.1:0-5456 GCA_043744695.1 Gemmataceae bacterium | reverse complement strand
AGATTCAGGCTCGTTCGTCTCGGGGGTCCGCCCGCCATGCCGCTTTCGCTCGAACAATACATCGAACGGATCGGCGAGCGCACCGACTTACCGTGGCCATCGGCCCCGAAAATCGACCCGCCGAAGGCGAAGCCCCACCTCACGCAACTGCCGATCAAGGCGGTGCTGTGGACGATTTACGGGACGCTCGTGGCCATACCCCAAGGCGAATTGCTTTTTGAGCATCCTCAGGATTTCGTGACCGAGGCGGCGCTGGACAAACTCATCAAAGAGTTCAAGATGTGGAACTCGATGAGCCGCAAGCCAGGAGCGCCGGCGATCCAGATGAAAGAAGCGTTCAACAAGAACTTGACGAACTTGCGGATGGCGGGCAGCGGCGGCGAGAAGTTTCCCGAGATCGCCGTTGAGCGGGCCTGGGAGGAGATCTTCAAGAAGCTCCGCGATTACAACTTCGACGTGCTGACTTACGGCTCGATCGCGGACCTGTCGAAGAAGGTGGCGTACTTTTATCAGGCGAGCATCCAGGGAGCCGGAGCTTACCCCGGCGCGGCCGAGACAATTCGGGCGGTCGCTTCGGGAGGGCGGTTGCAGGGGCTCCTTGCCGATGGCCAGTGCTTCACCTTCGGCCAGTTGCAGCGCTGCCTCAAGCAGCAGGACCAGGACTTGGATGCGGTCGCGGTGTTCCCGATCAACCTGCGTCTGATCTCGGCGGATCGCAAGGCGAAGAAGCCGTCCGAGACGTTGTTCAAAGGTGCGGCTCAGGTGCTCTCGGCTCAGGGCATTCGCGCGAACGAAGTGCTACACGTGGGCTCGAACCTGGCCCGCGACATTGGCCCCGCGAAGAAGCAGGGCTTCCGCACGGCGCTGTTTGCCGGCGATAAGAACTCGCTCGCGGCCTCCGCCGAGCAACTCAAAGACCCTGCCTTCCGGCCCGATGTCATGCTGACGGAACTCTCCCAAGTACTCGAAGTGATCGCGTGAAGGAACGTGATATGGACGAAGCGGAATCGTTCGATTTGACGCAGCTCGATTTCTCTCGGCCGATCGCCGGCCCGGAGCAGATTCGCGAGATTCTGCCGCATCGATTTGAAATGGAGATGCTGACCGGGATCGTGATGATCGATCCGGGCCGTCGCGTCATCGTCGGGTACAAGGACGTGGGCCACGACGAATTCTGGGCCCGCGGGCACATGCCGGACTATCCGCTCCTGCCCGGCGTGCTCATGTGCGAAGCCGCCGCTCAGCTTTGCTGCATCTACAACGTGCTGCAAAAGGTCAACGGCTCGGACACCTTCATGGGCCTGGGCGGAATCGAAGACACCCGCTTCCACCGCCCCGTGCGGCCCGGTAACCGGCTCGTCATCGTCGGCCACGGAGTGAAGGTTCACCGCCGGCTCACTCGCTTCCACGGTATCGGCTACGTGAATTCCGAGAAGGTCTTCGAGACCACCGTCATCGGCGTGCCCATCGGCAAGTGGGAGGATCTCAAGGGTGCGTAAGCCGAGGCGGTTGACCTCCGAGGAACTCGCTCCGTACTGCTGGGACATGCCCAAGCGCGATCGCCTCGCTCCGCGTGAGGTGCGTGCGGTTCCCCCAATCGATTGGCCGCAGTTCTTCGGCAACGCGAACCCCGTCGAGATCGAGGTCGGCATGGGCAAGGGGCTCTTCTTGCTCACGCAAGCTACGACGCGACCGGAGGCGAACTTCCTCGGTATCGAGGTCGTACGCAAGTACCAGCTTTACGCCGCGACGCGATACGCGATTCGGAATCTACCCAACGTGAAGACCTCCTGTGCCGATGCGAAGGTCGTGCTCCACGACTTCGTCGCCACCGGCAGCGTGGCCGCGGTTCACGTGCTATTCCCCGATCCTTGGTGGAAGGCCCGGCATAAGAAGCGCCGAGTCTTCACGCCGGAGTTCGCCGTGGATGCGGCCCGAGTTATCGCGATCGGTGGCCGCTTCCACATTGCCTCGGATGTCGAGGAATACTTCGGCGTGATGGGCGAGATCGTGCGAGCCATGCCGCAGTTTCGGGAAGTGAATTCGGAGACGAGCCGGGAGTCGTTGGAAGTCGCCGGGTTCCAGACGAACTTCGAACGTAAGGCTCGGCTCCAGGGGACGCCAGTGGGGCGGGCGTGGTACGAACGGACGGACGTGCCGCCCCCGAGCGCGGCCGCTTCTGTATAATTTCTGCATGTGGCCCAACCGCGACGAGACCGACCGCCTACTCGACGACGCCCGCAAGGGCGAAGCCGGTGCCATCGACAAACTCCTGGGTGAATTCCGCGAGCCGCTGCGCCGCATCATCGACCTGCGACTCGACCCTGCCCTTGCTCGCCGCGTGGATGCCTCCGATATCGTGCAAGACGTGCTGCTCGAAGCCAACCAGCGGCTCGTGGAATATCTGAAGCATCCGGACATGCCGTTCCACCTTTGGCTTCGGCACCTCGCTCAAGACCGCATCATCGACACGCACCGCCGGCATCGCTTGGCCCAACGTCGCAGCGTGGACCGCGAGCAAGCGACCGCCCGCCCCGCCTGGGCGGATGAATCGAGCGTCTCGCTCGTCGCTTCGCTCATCGACACGGAACGCACGCCGACCTCCGAGGCGATCCAACACGAACTGCAGCGCAAGCTCTCGACCGCGATCGATCGGCTTTCCGAAGACTACCGCGAGATCGTGCTGATGCGGCACCACGAAGCGCTCTCGAATCAGGAAGTGGCGAAGTCGCTCGGGCTCACCGAAGCCGCGGCCTCAATGCGCTACTTGCGGGCACTGAGGCGACTGCGAGAAGTGTTAGTGCCGGAAGAGTAACAGAGCCCATCCAAAGCCTTGGGCTTGGAGATCAACTTGCTCATCTACGAATCCACCGAACAACTTCTCGCCGAGCCGGAACCGCGGCGCTACCTCCATTCCATCTTGCTCACGGCCATTCGCGACAAGGCGGAGCGGGTCGAGGTGCGTTTCATGGATGGCGAGGGGACGCTGTACTATCGCGTGGATGGCCGCGATTGGGAACTGATGCCGCCGCCGGATGAGGTCTATCCCGTTCTCAAGGACACAGTGCGAGAAGTGGCCCGGCTCGTGCGGCCCGACCGCCCCGATGTGACGGTGATGTTCGGCACACCCGAAGGCCACTTCGAACCACTCGAAATCGGCTGGCTCACCTATCAACTCGGCGGCTACTGGGTGGACATCGCCGTCCGCATCGACCCGCGCGAACCCTATGGGTTCATCCGCTTCGACATCGATGGTGGCGATGAGTTCGCGGCCACTGCCGGCGAAGCTCTCGCGGGTTACTTGGAAACAACGTAGGCACTATGACAGCTACGAATCGCGATTCACAACTCGCTGAACTCATCGACCGGCTCACCGAAGCTCATCGGGCCGGTCGGTCGACCGATGTGGATTCGTTGACCAAATCGCATCCCGAACTCGCCTCGGAATTGCGCGAACTCTGGGCCGTCGCTCAGTTCGCGCACCTCGCGCAGCAGCCCAAATTCGATTCTCGACGCACCGGTTCTTTCACGCCCAACGGCAATACCGAATTTGCCTCTCCGATCAGAATTCTCGCGCGCGAGTTCGGCGACTTCGAACTGCACGAAGAACTCGGACGCGGCGGCATGGGCGTCGTCTACAAGGCCCGGCAGAAGAGCCTCGGTCGGCTCGTCGCGCTCAAGATGGTCCGCGAGGCGCACCTCGCCACGGAAGACGATCGCGCCCGATTCCGCACCGAGGCCGAATCCGCGGCCCGGTTGAAACATCCCAATATCGTGACGGTTTACGAGGTCGGGACGGCAGCCGGTCAGGCGTACATCTGCATGGAGTACGTGAGCGGCCCGACGCTGGCACAGCGCGTCTCGGCGGATGGTCCGCTTCCGCCTCGCGAAGCGGCGCGGCTCGTGGCAATCATCGCGCGGGCCGTGCAGCACGCACACGACGAAGGCATCCTCCACCGCGATCTCAAACCTTCCAACGTTCTGCTCAGTTCCCGGTTCCAGATTCCCAGTTCCAAGCCGAACAGTGGAACGCAAGTGAACTTGGGATCGGGAACGTGGAACCTGGAACCCAAGATTTCGGACTTCGGCCTCGCGAAGCGGATCGACAGCACGCACAGCTTCACGCGAACCGGCGCGGTGATCGGCACGCCGAGCTATATGGCTCCCGAGCAGGCCGGCGGCCGCAAGGACCTCACGCCCGCGGCCGACGTCTATTCGCTCGGCGCGATTCTGTACGAACTGCTCACGGGCCGTCCGCCGTTCCAGGCCGCGCACCCCGTCGATACACTGCTGCTCGTGCTGGAACAGGAACCGGTCCGCCCCCGCGATTTGAACCCGACCGTCGATCGCGATCTCGAACTGATCTGCTTGAAGTGCCTGCAAAAGCCGCTGGAACTCCGCTACTCCACCGCCGAGTCGCTCGCCTCGGACCTGGAAGCCTATGCGGCTGGGGAAGCGATCTCGGCGCAACCCAGCGGGCTGCGATTCTTCCTCGCCCGCATGTTCCGCGAAACGCACCATGCCGACGTGCTCGAGAACTGGGGCAAGCTCTGGATGATGCACAGCGTGATGATCTTCCTGCTCTGCTTCCTGACGTTCCTCATGGTGCAGTCCGGCCTCCGCGACCACCTCTACTACCTGGGCATCTGGTCGTTCGGCCTCGTGACCTGGGGCACGATTTTTTGGCAACTGCGGCGGCGAGCCGGCCCCGTGCTGTTCGTCGAACGGCAGATTGCCCACGCCTGGGCCGCGGGCGTGGCCGCCAGCATCGCGATGTTCGTGATCGAATGGGTGGGCGGTTTGCCAGTGCTGACGCTCTCGCCTGCGGTCGCCGTAGCCGCCGCGATGGTCTTCGTCTTCAAGGCGGGCATGTTGTCGGGCAAGTTCTACTTGTGGGCTGGTTTGAACTTCCTCACCGCGTGCATCATGCCGCTCATCCCGGGCTACGCCGTGCTGCTGTTCGGGGCCGTCTCCGCCGTCTCGTTCTTCGTGCCCGGCTTCATCTACTATCGGCAACGGCAAGCGAGTGAGAAACGCGTTCTGACAGCCTCGAATCGGTGAACGCCTCACTTCACTTTGAGGCTGAAGTTCTCGGGCGTGTGCGTGAAGCCGTTCACACTGATCGTTCACGCCGAACCGACCGCTGCGTAAACTTTGCCGCGTTGAGAAAGCCAGTTCACGTCGCCGCGGTCGGCATGTTCCTTGACGTTGCGAAGGAATTGCACCGTCTCGGATTCGAGGCAAGGCTCGCTCGAGTCGTCTCGCGGAACGACCAGTTCAACCTCGACAGCAACGATGAAGTTCTCCGAGCGAACGAGCCTCGTTCGTTTGATCCTCTTGCCGGCAATGCGCATCGTTACTCCTCATCGAATCCGCACGCGTCCCGATGGCGAGTCTTGTAGGGCGGGTCGAGGCTTTGCGAGCCCCGCCGGAGCACCCGGTACCCACGGCGGGGC
>JAYTUG010000386.1:0-5486 GCA_043744695.1 Gemmataceae bacterium | reverse complement strand
GTCCCGGCCGCATTCTGAAGAGCGGCCGGGACGGCCGCGCTCCCAGGGATGCGATTGCCGAGATCGGGCAAGAGTGCCGAGGCCACGAGCATCGAGGAATGATCCTGCACGGCGAAGTCGCCGTCGGCGTAGCCGGGCAGGTCGCGGATCGGATGGTGTTCGGGGAAGAACAGCGATTGCGGATGTTCCCCGGGCACGGCGTCGATGATCCCAGCCGCGAGGCGAAGGCGATACGTTTCGCGATCCGTGTGCAGCTTGTTGGTGCGAATCCAGAGCGGCGGCGGGGCGTTGAACCAGAACCCGAGGCGCGTGCATTCGTCGAAGCCGAATCGGGCGTACCACTTCTCGGCGAGCCACGCGGGCCACGAGAATGCCGCGGCAATGTAGGCAGCCGGCGCGGAGGTGGGATCGGGGAGTATGGATTGCGTGAGTTTGCGATAACGACCAGCCCGACGCACAAGCGAGGGGTCACACTCACCCTCGCTTGCGCGTCGGGCTGGTGAATCGAATGGGATCGCGTCCGGTCCGGGGCGCTCCACGAAGTCATCCGTCACCAGCTCGGACACGCGGCGCAGTACGCCATTGAGGAAGCCCTTCGCCTGCACGCTGCCGATGTGCGTCGCGAGTTCGACCGTCTCGTGAACCGCGGCATGGCGCGGCACGTGCGTGAGGAACGCGATCTGAAACGCTCCAAGGTGTAGCACATCCCAGACGCGGTCTTGAACGGCATGCAGCGGCGTGCGGATGAACGGCTTGAGCAGGGCGTCCAACGTGCCCTTGCGGCGAAGCACGCCGAAGACGAGTTGCGTAACGAAGCGGCGATCGAGGCTGGAGAGACCGGCGCGAGTCACTTCTTCGTCGAGGAGTTCCGCCGCGAAGGCGCGGTGATCGCGGGAGCGAAAAAGGATGTCGGCCGCGACCTGACGGGCAGTGATCATGACATCACTTCCGGCCCGAAGCGGTCGAACAACTGGACGCGGTTGCCGCGGCGAAACTCTCCGGTCGACATGCGTTTCTTCCCGGCGGGCTGCACTTCAAGTAACTCGACTAACTTCCAATCCCCAGCAACGACGTAAAGACCTATCGAGTTGCCCGTAAGTTCGACCACGTGCCCTGGCTGAGCATGCAGCAAGCCGTCCGGGATACACTCAAGCCGAGCCTTCGCGACGATCAATCGAATCGGTGGTGAGGCAGTGTGCAAGAACGTATATGCCGTGGGCCACGGCTGCATCGCCCGCACGTGATGGCAAATCTCCACCGCCGACTTCGACCAGTCGATCAGCCCGAATTCTTTCTTGATCTTCGGAGCTTTCGTCATGAGCGCCGGGTCCTGCTTCCGGCCCTCGACCGGTTCGCCGGTCTGATACATTCGCACGGCCTCGACTGCGAGCTTCGCACCGAGTACCGCGAGGCGGACTTCCAGTTCACCGGTCGTTTCGTCGGGGAGAATGTCGATGGCCTCATGCAGGATCATGTCGCCGGAGTCGAGGCCGGGCGTCACCTTGATGATGGTGACGCCGGTCTGCCTCTCGCCGTTGAGGATGGCGTACGCGACGGGAGCCGCCCCGCGATACTTCGGCAACAGCGACGCGTGGACGTTGATCGTGCCGACCGTGGGAACCGTGAGTACGTCCTTGGAAAGGATCTGGCCGTAGGCCGCGACGACCACCAGATCCGGGCGCATGTCGCGGAGTGCGGCGAGGCCTTCCGGGGAGTTGATCGACTCGGGTTGGGCGATTGTTAGCATCCGGGGTGAACCCCGGGCGATATGGGCCATCCCCTTGCCGGTTTGGCGGGTGGAGCCGCGCTTGTTTCCGCCGTCGCGTTCGGGCTGGGTCACGAGGCCAACGACATCGTCGCCGAAGGCCGAGAGCAACGCCTCGAACGACGGCTCGGCAAACGTCCCGGTTCCCATCATCGCGATTCGCATGAGATTAGCTTATTCAGTTCGCCTTCAGTTTCCCCGCGAACGCCTTGCGAGCCTTCGCCACTTTCGGATTCACGACCCACTGGCAGTAACCCTGGTTCGGGTTCGACCGATAGTAACCCTGGTGGTAATCCTCGGCCTTGAAGAACTCCGGTGCCGCGGTCACTTCCGTCACAATCGGATCGGGCCAAAGCGCGCGTTCGTTCAGGTCGGCGATCAGGGCCATCGCGGTGTCGTGCTGCTCGGGAGAGTGGAAATAGATGGCCGAGCGGTACTGAGTACCGGTGTCGTTGCCCTGGCGATTGAGCGTGGTCGGGTCGTGGAACACGAAGAAGACTTCGAGCAGTTCGCGGTAGCCGATGATCGCCGGGTCGAAGCGGACGCGAATCACCTCGGCATGGCCCGTGGTTCCGGTGCAAACCGCCTTGTACGTGGGGTTAGGAATGTGCCCGCCGGAGTAACCCGATTCGACGGTGTCGACGCCGTGGAGCAGTTCGAAGACAGCCTCGAGGCACCAGAAGCACCCGCCGCCAAGCGTGGCGTATTCCATATTGTTCTCCGGCTGGAGGGGGACGAAGTGGGGTCTGAAGTGATTGTAGGCGCAAAAAAACCGACCTGCTGACCACCTCTCCCTTGGTCAGCCGATCGGATTTGGCTCTCGCCGCCTAACAATAAAGCAGAGAGGATACCAAATGCCGCCTCCAGCAACTTTTCGTTCGGAAATTTTCCGCAACTCTCTATTCAGTAGTGGTTTAAAAGTGGCTAATTTAGATTGCACCGAGTCGGGGCAATTTTACAAGCCTATTTATCGGGCATTGAACAGCACAATAAGCAGGCATAGACGTTCGGTTTTCAAGCAAGGATTCTCAATGGAGTTTTAGGCATACCAATTTTTAGTCATGGCTACCACCGGCTGGAAGCCGGTGCCACCCCAGGACACCGGCTGGAAGCCGGTGCTCCCCAAAACCTATTGCCTACTTCGAGATACACATGCCTGCCGGCGGCGTGCCCCTTCATTAAACTAGGCCACATGTTCACCTGGCACATCCGCGATTGCGTTCTCGAAATCGGACGACGCCCGCTCGTCGTCGGCATCGTGAACGTCACGCCCGATAGCTTCTCGGACGGCGGCCGATTCTTCGATCCAGCGCAGGCCATCGAACGCGGATTGAAGATGATCGCGGAAGGGGCGGACATCCTCGACATCGGCGGAGAATCGACGCGGCCCGGTTCGGAACCCGTCTCCGAAGCGGAAGAAATCGAGCGCGTCGTTCCCGTCGTCTCGGCACTGGCGGGCCGCACCTCGGTTCCCATTTCCATCGACACGATGAAGCCGGGCGTGGCACGGGCGTGCCTCGAAGCCGGGGCGGCCATCGTGAACGACGTGAGCGGATTCCGCGATTTGGCGATGATCGCGGTTGCCGCGCGGTATCGTGCCGGTGCCATCGTCATGCACATGCAAGGCACTCCGGGAACCATGCAGGCCAACCCGCAGTACCAGGATGCGACGCGAGAAGTGGGCGAGTTCTTCGAGGAACGATTGCAGGCGCTCGCGGCAGGTGGCATCGCGCGCGAAGCCGTCTGCCTCGACCCCGGCATCGGCTTCGGAAAAACGCTCGAACACAACCTCGAACTCCTGGCGAATCTCGGCACCTTCGCGCGGTTCGGTCGCCCGGTGTGTTTAGGCGTGAGCCGGAAGGGCTTCATCGGGACGATCGCGGGTCGAGCCGTGGGGGAACGCCTGCCCGGTTCCCTGGCCGTAGCATGCTTCGCGGCGGCGCGTGGCGAAGCGCAGTTGCTGCGCGTACACGATGTCGCCCCGACCTCCGATGCGGTGAAACTCCTCGACGCCATCGATCGGGCTCGGCGCTGAGTTGCCTTGCTCGCTAGAATCACTTCGTGAACACGACAACCGCCTCGACCGATCTCGCAACTCTGTGCCGCGGCCTCGCCGAGCGAGCCAAGGCCGCTTCACAAGTGTTGGTCACCGCGACCACAGTAGAGAAAAACCGCTGGCTGCTCGCGGCCGCCGATTCCCTCGAAGCGTGCGTGCTCGATGTACTCGAAGCAAACGCACAGGACGTTGCGGCCGCCCCGAGCTTCGGGTTGAACCCTGCCGCGATCGACCGGCTCACGTTGACGCCGGCGCGAATCCACGCCGCGGCCGAAGGCCTTCGCCAAGTGGCGGCACTGCCCGATCCCATCGGCGAGGTTCGCGAGAGCAGCATCCGACCGAACGGGTTGCACGTGCAGAAAGTGGGCGTCCCGCTCGGCGTCGTCTTCTTCATCTTTGAATCGCGGCCGAACGTGACGGTCGATGCCGCGGGGCTGTGTGTGAAAAGCGGCAACGCCGTGATCCTCCGCGGCGGCAAGGAAGCGATTCACTCGAACGTCGCCTTGCACCGCACTCTCGCGACTTCGCTCCACGAGTGCGGCCTTTCGGCGGATGCCGTGCAACTCGTGCCGACGACCGAACGCGAAGCCGTCGGGCACCTGCTCGGCCTGGGAAGCCTGATCGACCTCGCGATCCCCCGCGGCGGCAAATCGCTGATCGAACGCGTGGCCCGCGAGGCCACCATGCCCGTACTCAAACACTACGACGGCAACTGCCACATTTATGTGGACGCGGCCGCGGATCTGAGCATGGCCGAACGAATCGTGGTGAACGCGAAGTGCCAGCGGCCCGGCGTCTGCAACGCGGCGGAGAGCCTTCTCGTTCACGCCCGAATCGCGCAGGAATTTCTCCCGCGAATCGGGAAGAGCCTCGCGGCGCTGGGCGTCGAGATTCGCGGCTGCGAAGCGACGAGGCGATTCATCCCCACTGCAACGCCAGCGTCCGACGCCGATTACCGCACCGAGTTCCTCGACCTCATCATTTCGGTCAAGGTCGTGGCCGATCTCGAGGAAGCCGTGCGGCACATTAACGAGTACGGCTCGAAGCACACCGATGCCATTCTCACCGCCGATGCCGAGGCGGCGCGGAGTTTCGTGCAGCGCGTCGATACGGCGGCCGTCGTGGTGAACGCGAGCACGCGCTTCAACGACGGGTTCGAACTCGGCCTCGGTGCCGAGATCGGCATCAGCACCGACAAGTTTCACGCTCGCGGCCCGTGCGGCCTCCGCGAATTGACCACGTACAAATACGTGGTGACGGGCACCGGCCACGTGAAGGAATAACGCGGGTGAGCATCACGGGCAACTCATGCGAGAACCGATGTTCCCCCTTTTTTCCGCTCCCGAAGAGCGGTCTCGATGGCCTTGGCTCCGACGCGGTAAACGAGGTCGCGAATGGTGAACTCCGCCGGACCGAAGATGGTAGCGTCGGTGATGTTGACGCGGGAATGCCTACCGCCAGTCGCCGCTGAGGACGGTGTGGACTACGTGCAGAAGGAGGAAGCGGCGTACGCGGAGCAGGTGCGGTCGCGGCTGGAGAAGCAGTTGCATCGCCGCGCGAAGGAGTTGGGCTTCACCCTGACGCGCGTTCCGGACCCGCCCGCTTCTGCGGAGGCATCACCGCTCGTCTCGACGGAGTAGATGTTGGTCAAACCCGGCCCGCCGG
>JAYTUG010000385.1:0-5500 GCA_043744695.1 Gemmataceae bacterium | reverse complement strand
TCGCAACTTCGACTTCGACCTCTCCCCCGCAAAGCCGGGGGAGAGGTGAAGAGGCCGCCGGTCCAGACGAGAACGATTGCATTTGCCTACTTCTCAAGCATACCCCCGAGAGATGATCCTTACTTCCCCTGAAAGTCCTTGGCGAAGGCTTGCGGGCTGAGGTCTTCGCCGGTCGCGAACTTCGTCAGTCCCTTCCAGTCCAAGGTGCGGCCGGGCTCGAAGACTTTCTTCTTCATGAAGTCGCCGACGGCCTTGTTGCCGATGTAGATCGTCGCGTTCGGGTTGGTGCCGAGTTCCTTCGAGAGGGCGTGGTGAACCTGCGACGCGAAGAGTTGGCCCATCATGTAATTGTGGTAGTAAACCGGCGCGGAGCAGATGTGAATCTTGCTCGCGTAATCCGGGGCGCTGCGGTCCTTGGGGCGCTTCACCTGCTGATACTGCTCCACGAGATCCCACCACAGCTTGTTCAAGTCCTGAGCCGGGTTCTCGTACATCCCCTTCTCGAACCGCAGCATCACCTGGCACCAGCGGCTGAAGATGAGCAACTGATTGCGCTGCACCTTGGCGGCGGCTTGTTCCCACGCTTCTGCGTTATCGATCTTCACGCCCATCTTGGTGAGCCACGCCCGGCTCTTGCTGAACCGCTCGAACTGCATCGCCACGCCCTCGGTCGTGAGGATATGAGCCTCCGCCCGCAGCACGTACGGCAGCTTCTTCGGGATGTTCTTGCTCGAATAAACCGCGTGCCCCAGTTCGTGGAGCATCGTGCCCATCCAGTATTCATTGTTCTTGATGTTGGCGAGCACGCGGACGTCGCCTTCGCGGTCGATGTCCGAGCAGAAGGCGTGCGGGCTCTTGCCACTCTTCTCCTTGAGATCGCTACGGGCGAGCACGTCCGCGATCGGCAGGCCGATGCCAGCGTAGAAGTCTTCGCACAACTTCTGAATGTCCGCGCCTTCGAATGGCTTGTCGAGGTCTGCCTTGAACACCGCCGGCGATTCCTGAAAGAATGGATCGAAGTAGTGCCACGGCATCAGTTCGTCGGCCTTGATCGAGTACTTGGCCGCGAGCCGGTCGTCGATGTCCGCCTTGGCCGCGGTGAACGGATCCTTGGTGAGGGCGTCGAGGTCGTCGAACAGCTTGAGGAGTTCTTCGCCCTTTTGCTCGTTGAGGGTGAGCATCATGGCGTGGAAGTTGGCGAAGCCGAGCTTTTTGGCGGCCTCGTTGCGGAAGCCGACGAGTTCTTTCAGGTCCGCTTCCACGGCCTTGCCGACGCCCTTGCTCGCTTCCCAAACCTTCTGGCGCACCGCGGAATCGCTCGAATTCTTGAGGACGCTCCGCACCTCGCTATCGGGCATTTCTTTGCCATCGACCTTGGCGCGGAACACGTTGAACTGCTGCTCGACGGAGTTGGACTTCGCCGTGATCCGCTTGAGCAAATCGGGATCGACCTGCTTCTCGAGGTACGCCAGATAGAGCAAGTCGATCTGCCGGGCGACGAGGGGATCCTTCAGTTCGCCCTGCTTGATCGCCTTCAGCTTGGCGAACGCGTCCTTGTTCGAGAGTGCGGCATCGATCTCGTTCTGGGCGTTCTCCTTCTTCTTGAAGTCTTCGTCCTTGCCGGTGATGTTGGCGTTCCACCAGGCCATGCCGGCCTGCACTTCGAGCGGCTTGATGTTCTTCTCGTGGTCGGCGATGAACTTGGCGGCATCCTCGGCCGCATCCGCCATCGCGACCTCGGCAGTCATGAGTCCGGCCACGGCGGCACCTCCAGCAAGCAGAAAGGAACGGCGATCGGTAGACATGGTGAATCCTCTTTTGGCGGCCGGTTCATCAACCGTCTTGATTGCATTACGTCGAGTAGACCCATTTTCCAATCAGAAGCGCCGGGGGCAACAGCAAAAGGATGAACAATCCGGGCGCGCCGACGAAGGCCGTCGCCAAGACGGCATCGAGCGCGACCAGCCCGAGTACGCACCGCTTCACGGCAATCTGCACTTCTCGTGGTCCCGGCTTACCGATAGCCCGCGCGACGGGCAGCCCCACAAAGAACCCGAAGGCCACGAGCAGATACGGGAACAGAAACGCGGCCGGACCTAGGCTCAATGTGAGACGGGCTTTTAAAGTGAGTGCCAGAACCAGTGACACCGCGATGACACTCGCCGCGCCGCGGAGGTGCCAGCGGTTGCTCGCGCTCGCCTCGGTGCGGGCGAACCACGTCACGCCCACGATGTAGATTCCGACCACCCCGGCGATGTGAACGCGGACGCCATCGACGAGCAGTTCCTCCGGAATGGCGCTGAGCCCGAGCATCACGTTCAGGAATCGGCACGCCGCCATCGCGACTGACCCGACGGGCGTTCTCTTCAACCAGGCATCGTAGAGCAGCACGGCACACGCCAGCCCGATCCCGAGACCTACGGCCCCGGCCACGACCGCGAGGCCAACACCGGCGAGTGTGAGGATGCTGCCGAGGATGGCCGCAGTGCGAAGTGCGATTCGGCCCGAGGGGAGCGGTCGAAACGGCCGATCGCGTTTGTCTTCGGCGAGGTCGAAGACGTCGTTCCAGACCATGCCCGCGAGGTAGAGGCAACCGGACGCTGCCGCGAGCAGGGCGATGGTTCGCACGTATTCTTCGCCGATACTCGGCATCACCGCGATGCCGACGCACGCGGTCATGGCGATGTCGGCGAACGCCGTGAAGACGTTCGGCAACCGCATCAGTTGGGCGAAGGCGAGCACGCGAGGGCGGAAGGATGAAGCCATGAAGGGAATGGTAGGGAAAGATGCGATCGACCGCATTCGGTCTTGATGGGTTCCTGCTTACTCGATACAAGCGCCGACTCATGCCGCGAGGGAGAGTCGTATGATTCCTGCCGTGTTACTGAATGCAGCCCTAATCGGACTCTCAGCACAGTCGCCAGTACCGGTCTCGGAAGCCAAGCGAGGGCCGGTGATGATCTCGGGGCTCGAAAACGCTACGATCACTTTTCCCGCGAGTTGCATTATCAAGTTCGAACCGGTGAAGACACCACAAGGAAATCGGATACGTCTGACGTCTGGTGGAGTCGTTCTGGAAGCGACCAAGATGAAAATCCGTATCGGCAACACGATTTTGTCACACGAAGTCGGAACGGATGGCACGATGAACGTTACCAGCGAACGTGCCCCAAACATAGTACCGATGCCGATGGAGTTGCCGCCAAGTGTCGTTCCAAAACAAAAGCCCTAAACCGTGGGACCTTAGGCAAGGCGTTCACGCCAGGGGCACGTCGATCGCATAGGAGGCAGCGGTCGCGGCGGTGTTGCTGCCGAGGTTCATCAGTTCCTCCTCGGTGTTCATAAATCGGATGTCGCGGACGGTCTCCGCCAGCAGTCGGCCGTGGGCGTCGATGCGCTCCGATTCGTCAAGGCCGATCAAGATGGCCGTGATCGCGAAGCCCTGACGGCGAAGCATGCCCAGTGCGATAGCCGTATCCACGGGCACTCGCGGCAGGATCGCAATCAACGTCGCGTCGCGCGGCATTCGCCCGGCCATTTCCAGAACCAGTTGCGCGAAGCTGAGACCATCCGAAAGTTCGAGCCGGGCCAGGGCCTCGCGAATCTTTTGAAACTGATCGATCCCGCGCCGCGTGTCCACGCGCACCGGCTGGATGCGATCCGAGTCTTCGCGCAGATCGTAGCCCGACCGGGCCGCGTCCCGCGATTCGAATTCCCGCTCGCCATGCTTCTTCAGGGCTTCCTCGCGGATGCGGTCCACGGCATCGCGACCGTTGCTGACGAAGCCGAGTTGCTGGTTCAACACCGAGATCGCATAGGCGATGCTGGAGGCTGCGGTGACGGCGAGTTCGGAGCGGTGCGGTTCGCCGCGCGAATGGTAGCCGGCCGTGTGGAAGTCGATGAGGATGGTGGCCCCGGCGAGGCTGGTGGGTTCGAAGATGCGCGAGTGGAGTTCGCCGGTGCGGGCGGTGGCTCGCCAGTGGATGCGCGAGAGCGGGTCGCCCGCCTGATACTGCCGCACGCCAGCCGTTCGCGTCACGTCTTCAAACAGGCGGTTCTGCATGCGGACTTCGCCGATGGGTCGCTGTGAGGCGAAGTCGTACTTCGGCAGCGGCAGCACCTTGGGATAGACCATGATGTAGACCGGTTCGCCGATCACGCGGTGCCGGCGATGGAGGCCGAACACGTCGCCGGTTTCGAGCATCGTCGGGCCGATGGGGTAGTAGCCCCGCAGTTCGAACGTGACCTTGTATTTGATCGGTTTGGTCTGCTTCGCGCGAAGGTTCACGACGTGAATGCGCTTGCCCTTCACGCTGAGCCGCGTCGGTTTGCGAAGGGCTCGTTCGGGCAGCAAGTCTTCGACGAGCACCCAGAGGATCGGCAAACTGCCCGTGTTGCGAAGCGTGACGACGACCTCGACACTTTCGCCGACTTCGCGCGGAGCGGAGTTGCACTTGCGCTCGGCGGCGAGGTCTTCGGCCCAACGGCGAGCGAGGTAGCGGCTGAGGAGGTAGACGCCGAGGAGCACGTAGCCGGCGAACGCGACCAACCCCGCCTCCAAGGCGATCGCGAGCCCGATCAGGAACAGGGCGATGAGGAACCAACGCATGGGAAATTAGGTGGTGGGCTGGAAGCTCGCATTCATCACGCGTTCGAACTCAGGCTCCGCGACGAGACCGCGAATGGCGAGTTGAATGCGAGTCAGGAACAACTCGTGATCTCGAACCAAGTCGTCGTCGGGCCGACCGCGGAAAAGTAACACCGTGTCCGAGGAAGGCTCGCGGCAATCCACGATGCCATCTGGTCGATGATCCACCTGAAATCCCAAGCCGCGTAGATACTGAAGGAAGCGCCCGAAAACGGGCCGCTGCGGGCGAGTGGATGAAACCTCGGCAATCGACTGATTCATCGGCTTCCTCCAGTCTGTTGAGAAGTCAGTCGAGCGTTTTTCTGGTCGCGCCAGGCTCGAACGACATCCACCGTCAGCAGGTTCGTCATCGGTATGCGTATCGTCACAGTCGCACCAACATCGTCAATTTCGATCCCGGCACGTTCCGCATATTCCTGAAGATCGACCCAAAACGCTCGATCCTCGATGCCATCGTACAACACAAGAATCACGGGGAAGGGGTCGAAGAGCCACAAGTTTAAATCGGTCGTGTTCACGACAATTGCTGCCGTCGTTCCATCCGCGTGCAGTTTCAAGTGGTCCGTCGATTTGACCTGAAACCAAACGCCTCCGTTCTCCACACCACCGTCTGGGCCGAAGGTCACCATCAAAAGATCGATACCGTAATCGTATCTCGGTTCGTTCGGAGTGAAGCCCGCGAGGAGGATGATCCGTTCGACGAAGTTCACTCCGAGGTCCGCGATCACGTGCTGTCGCGTTCGCTTCTTTCGTTTGTGAGAATCCGAATCTGCCACGGTTCGACTCCGTCGCCAACAGCTTACCCATCCTCCGAGAACTCTGCAACCGCACCCTCTCTCACTTGGGTGTGCC
>JAYTUG010000384.1:0-21398 GCA_043744695.1 Gemmataceae bacterium | reverse complement strand
AGGTTGTCGAGCACGACGACTTCGTGCCCGCGGGCCAAAAGCGCCCGAACCGTGTGGCTGCCGATATACCCGGCTCCGCCGGTGACGAGGATGTTCATTTTCATCGTGTTGCGCTAGTGGTTCAGCGTGATGAATTGGTCACTACTTCGACTTCCGCTTCTTTGGAAGACCGTAGAGGTAATAATCGTGATTAATGGAGGCATCCTTGGCTAAGGACTTGGCTTTACCAATGACGGCGGCCAAGCGATCAGCCAAGTTACGGGGCTTCGCAGTCCGCCTCTTTTTGGGCTTTTTCATATTAGACGACCCTGATCACGTGATCCTCTGGATCACATTGAACTCGCCCGACGTCGTACACCACCCCTCGACCCACGGTTCGGAGTCATGCAACGTCAGTACCAGTAAATGCTGGTCGAGCAAATCGTACCAATCGTCATCGGCGTTTGGGAAGTGCCATCCTCCGAGAACGGCAAAGGGTCCGTCTTGAAGGTACAAAGGATAAACATTCATCCACTCACCGAGGTAGCGTTCTGTCACCTGGCAGTCGCCGAAGTTGTCGTTGTAGCGTTCATTTCGAGGCCATTGATTGTCCGCAAGCCAGCGGCCGACCTCCTCGGAGCCGCGAACGAAAACAACTTCCAAAGGAGGTAGAACCTGCTCGTCCGTGGCGAAAAGCGGAATTCCCGGGCGAGTCGGCTCTGCACAAATCTCGATGCGGCCCCCCACGCAGTCTGTCTCGTTCGTGAATAGGCTAATGAATCCTTTCACCGATTCGGGAAGCCCAGAAATAAATCTTGAATCGACTGTAATCCAACAGCGGTAGCCTGTCTCATCGATTTCTTCTTCGTCCCGCGCATGCCAGATTGCAGCTACCAAGCCGTTCCTTTGTGGTCTCAAGAATCGGCAGGGACGAATCAGGCGACGGCCTTCCTCGATGAGCATGTCGGCAGTCATGGAACACCTCATGATGTCAGTTCGTGATGCCCTTCGTGATGCCCATGAAGACGTCTTCGATGTCGATCTCTTCTTCCTGGAAGCTCTTCAACTTGAACTGCTCGGCGATGAGTCGTTCGGGGATGAAGCTGCCGTCGATCTCGCCATCGCGAAGCGTGACGCGAATGGAGGGTGCATTCGCCAGCACCTCGACCTTGCCGATCTCGCGGTACGATTCGAGCCGCTTCGCGGCTTCCTCGTTGCGGTCGCCGACGGAGACGAGGAACACGATCCCCTGCCGCACGGCTTTCTTCGCCTCCTCGACGGTGCCGTTGAAGATCAGTTTGCCGCGTTCGATGATGCCGATCTTATTGCAGATTTCGGCCAGTTCCGGAAGGATGTGGCTCGACAGCATGATCGTCTTGTTCAGTTCGCGGAGCCGCTTGATGAGCTTGCGCATCTCGATGCGAGCGCGGGGGTCGAGGCCGCTGGCGGGTTCGTCGAGTAGGAGCACCTGCGGTTCGTGGAGCAGCACGCGAGCCAGGCCGAGGCGCTGCGTCATGCCGCGGCTCAGGCTGGTGACCAAGGCATCGCGCTTGTACGTGAGATCGACGAGTTCGAGGACTTCATCGACTTTCTTGCGGCGAGATGGCCCTTGAATGCGGTAGGCGGCCGCGAAGAATTCGAGGTACTCGGTGACCTTCATGTCGTCGTAGACGCCGAAGAAGTCGGGCATGTAGCCGATGGCGCGGCGGATGTCCTTGGAGCCGGTGTAGATGGAGTAGCCGCACACGCTGGCCTCGCCCCAGGAGGGGTTCAGGAGCGTGGCGAGGATGCGCATGGTGGTGGTTTTGCCGGAGCCGTTGGGCCCGATAAAGCCGTACACGTCGCCCTTTTCGAGCTTGATGGTGAGCCGCTCGAGGGCGAAGAGATCGCCGTACTTCTTCGTGAGGTCGTTGGTCTCGATCATGTTGAATCTCAAGAAGCCCACGGACAGCGGTCCGTGGGTTTAGTTGCTCGTCACCGGAAGGTAAAGCCGTACGTAGGTTTCTTGCCGAGCCAAGCCCAGCACCGACGTCTGGCCTTCCTTCAACTGCAATCGCGTGGGCGATTCGGGCCCGCCGAAGAGGCCGTCGATGGTGCCCGTCGGCGGCAGCACCCGGCCCACGACGATCACCTCGCTCCGATTGTCGGGCGCGAGCCGCCACGATTGATCGAGCCGGCGCAGCGAGGCATTGCGCGGCACCACGCCTTCATCGTTTTTGAGGGAAGCTTCGTGGAACAGAAGGCCCCAAAGGGGCAAGTTGCTCGAAGTGGAAACTGGGGCGGGTGCGGCGGTGCCGGGCTTGTTGGATGAGGTAGCCGCGCCGCCGAAGGCCTGCCCTCGGCTCAGCAGATCCGCAAGTTGCCCGCGATCCTGAAGCCACTGCGACCCGAGTTGCCCGCGATCCAAAACGAGTCGGACTTCCTGGCCCTTGAGAATGGTGCCGAGCGGGTAGGCCTGCCCGGCATAGAACGCCATGCAGTCCGTGACGGCCTCGAAGGGCATCCGGTTCACGAACGTCCCGATGGCCTTGGACGGATCGCCGGGCGGGTGTTCGAGGTGCGACTCGACGACGCGTTCGAGGCCGATGTCGCCGGCCCAGTTCGCCGAGAACGATTTCGTAGACCAGACCTGCACGGGCACGTTGTCCAGGCCGTCGGCAATGGCACCATTTGCGTCGCTGTGATAGACGTAGTTTCGGCGCAGCAAACTGGCTCGTCCCGCACGCGGGCCACCGACCCAGCCCACGAGGCTCGCTTCGCTCGTCGGATCCCGCATCCAACCTGCCGCAGGCGACACCCGCAGCGTGAACGTGTCGATCTTCGGGCTGAAAATGGTGAACATCGTCGTCCCGTACACGCGGCCACCCTGCGCGTCGGCCACGACATCGATCACGTCCACCTTGTTGACGCGGAGTTCATTTCCCTTCATCGCCGAGGCCGAGATCGCGGCCGCGATGCAGACGGTGAGCACGATGATTGGGAAGGTGATCCACGTGAGTTCGAGCCGACCGAAGACGCGCTTCAAGAAGTAGTATTCGATCGGCGCGATCAGCAGGATGTAGAGCACGATGAGGAGTGCGACCGAGCCGAACGAGACGACGGGGATGCCATCGAACGTATCGACGTGGGTGCGGAGTGCGACCGCCACTTCGTCTTCGTCGTCGGTAGGGGCGGCATTCAACTGTCGCGGCTTGCCCTCGGAGCCGACGGAGGTGCGGTTCGCCCCGCCTTCGCGCAGCACCCAGTCCCAGAACTCAGCTTGCCGGGCGAATTCCGTGAACGGCGAGCGGTCGAGGTCGAAGCCGATGGCGGTGATGCGACCGAGGCCGAACGCGGCTTGGACCGCGACGGCGTCTTTCTCGACCCCCGCGCGGCTCGCTGGCGGAACGACCACGCGGCCCCTACGATTCGACTTCGGCGTGAAGTTCGCCACGGGGAACGCACCACCCTTCATCGACATGTTCCCGTTGAGCGTGGTCGTCTGGCTCGTCTCGCGGGCGGACCAATAGAGGGGCAGCAGGTTGACTTGCCGCGTGGGTGAAGTGGCGTCGATGGAGTACGGGAGAAGCTCGTGGAGCCCTTGAACCAGAGCGGCGTTGCTTCCCACACTGACGACGAGCCGCCCGCCCCGATTCACCCATTCACGAAGTGCCGTTAGTTTCTTCTCGTTCGCCCCGAGTTGCTTCACGAAGTCGGCCGAGGACGTGGACAGCACGACGAGATCGGCGGCCTCGTAGCCGAACCAGCGATCGGGAAGCTGAGCCACCTCGGTGATGGCGGCCAGTTCGACGCGGCCCCCGCGCAGCGGCCCGGTCGCGGTCTCGGCTTCAACCGCGCCGGGCGTCGATTGCTTCGGAAGGTCGAAGTTCGGGAAGCGACTGCCGAGACCGAGCACGACGTAAGTGAGGGAGTCGCGCGGCCGCAACGACCGAATGCGGAACGGTTCGGAGAGGGCGACACCAGTTGCGGTACGAACGATGACGGTGGTTTCGCCGCTGCCTGCCGCCGGTCGGACGTAGGCCTGCATGCGAAGGGTGGTGCCGGGCCGAGCCTTGCTCAGGTCGAGCGGCGTCGCCAGGATCGTATTCAAGCCGTCGGCGTCCGGCGTCTCGACCAAGAGTTGCGCCGAGCCCCCGACCTCCGAGAGAAGCTCGAGTTCGAGATCCAAGTTCGACCAAGCGGCAAACTTGCAAATCGGCGGGCCGTCATTGCTACGGGCATCCGGGAACCCGACTCGGGCGGAGACGATCTTAACGCGCGGCGACTCAGCCCGCGCGGAACCCATCGCCGTGAACAGACAAGCCAGAATCGCCAGCAGTCGCTGCTTCATCTAGGGTTTCTCAGTCGTTCCGCATTGGCAGGGCGTGAAGCCGCACCCGGGGCAACCCGCGCCGTACTTCTTCGCCATGGCCTCTTCCAGGTCTACGTTGGCGATGTTCGCAAGGGTCGCGAGCCAGGCGAGAACATCGGCGAACTCGAGGACGCGTTCTTCGTGCGTGCCGCCGCGCAGGGCCGCCGCCAGCTCGCCGACTTCCTCCATGAACCACATGAAGGTGCCCTCGGCTCCGCGAGCGCCGTCCTTCGCGCCGTAAAGAACGCGAATCCGTTCTTGCAACTGGTGGAGGTTCATCGTGCAGCCCGTGATGTTCGCACTTCGGATTGTAGTTGTTCGGTTCGTTCGAACCAGTTCGCGTACAGTTCGTGTGAAGCCTGGGGAGTTGCGGGAAGATTGCCGATTCTGACTTCTGAGGCGATTGTGCTTCCCATTTGCGTCGAGAGGTGGGGTGATCGCCGTTCGTTCCCCGGTCGATAGGACGGTGGAACGGGTGACTTCCGTCGCACGTTCGCAAAGCGCTCGATCGGGGCCGGGATTCGCCGCACGCCGACCATTGCCGGGATTGGCGGACGGCGAACCCCGTGCTCCGACCGGGCGTTTTGCTGCCCTTTCGAGACATCTCGCCACCAGATCTTGGAGTTCGCGTTTACCCGAAGGGCCCAACGCGGTAAACTCGCTGACGAGGAGACTCGAGATGAATCCGACTGCCCCGATCGCGGCCCCGCCCGTACCGCCACTGATGACGGCCGAGGAGTTCGTGCAACTTCACGGCGACGATTCGAGCGTGGAACTGGTGAACGGCCGCGTGGTGAGGTGCCCGATGCCCGGAGTGGAACACGGCGAAGTCTGCGCAAACGCGCTTGTGATTCTTCACGAATTCGTGAAGCCGCGCAATCTCGGCAGGCTGATGACCAACGACACGTTCGTTCGCACGGGGAAGAACCCGGACGGCTACCGCGGCGCGGACGTTTGCTTCATCAGTTATCAACGCCTGCCGAAGGAGCAACCGAGCCCCAAAGGACCGTTCGAAATCGCTCCGGAACTCGTGATCGAAGTGCGTTCGCCGACCGATCGCCTGGGCGGCATTTCGATCAAGGTCGGCGAGTACCTCAACGCCGGGGTCACGGTCGTGGTCTTACTAGATCCCGCGATCGAAGCCGCGACGATCTACCGCGAAACCGAAGACATCCCGCAACGGTTCTCGAACGGCGACGAACTCACGCTGCCTGATGTTTTGCCGGGCTTCGCGGTACCCGTGCGGAAGTTCTTCGAGTAAGTTCGCTATCCCTTCGCCAGTTTCTCAATCGCTTCGATGAGCCCGTCCGTCGTGAATTCCGTGGCTTCTGCGGAAACGGGAAGCCCCATCGCCCGGATGGCTCCACCCGTCTCGGGACTGATCGCCACGAGTTGAATTTCACCGCGCGCGATTCGTCCGCGGATCGTGTCGTCGAACGAGCGAATCAGATTCTCCGCGATCTTCGAACTCGTGAGTGGAACGAAGCGGATCTCGCCGCGGCGCAGGTGATCGAGTATCTCCGCATCGGGTTCGAGAGCATCGACCTGATCGTAGACGGTCACTTGTTCCACTGTCGCGACTTTGGAAAGCTCTTCGCGCAGGAGGTCGCGACCGCGGTTGGCGCGGGCCAGCAGTACTCGCTGGTGCCCGACGGAACCTGTCAATGCCTCGACCAACCCTTCGGAGTTAAAGGTACTCGGCACGACGTCTGGCTTCAAATGGTAGGCGCGTAGCGCCTCGGCCGTTTTGGGGCCGATCGCGGCCAGTTTCACCCGGCCGAGCAGACGCAGGTCGCAACCGGTCGCGTCGATGCGCCTAATGAAGCCGTGAACCCCATTCGCGCTGGTGAAGACGACCCAATCCCAGTTACCTTCCGCAAGTTCTTTTAGAGCGCGGTCGAGCGGTCCGAAATCGGCCGGCTCCCGAATCTCCACCGAAGACATGCGGTAGACCACCGCTCCTAGTTGTTCGAGCTTTCGAACCATGCCAGCCGATTGGTGCGCGGGCCGCGTCACCAGTACGCGCTGCCCGAACAGCGGCCGCGATTCCCACCACGAATGCTCCGGCCGATGGGCGACTGCTTCGCCAATCACAATAAGTCCCGGGGCCTCGAGCCCCGCGAGCCGGCGATCCTCTTCCAAGTTCGCCAACTTCGAAACGACCGTGCGCTGTTCGCCGGTACTGGCCCGTTCCACGATGCACGCGGGCGTGTCCGGCGGCTTCCCGTACTTCAAAAGTTCGGACACGATCACCGGTAACTTGGCGACTCCCATGTAAATGCAGAGCGTGCCGGGGAATGCTGCCAGTGCTTTCCAATCCAGCGGGTTGCCGGGCTTGTGGGGCAACTCGTGCCCGGTGACGAATGCGACGGCGCTGGCGAAATTGCGATGCGTGAGGGGCACTTCGAGGAACGCCCCGACCGCCAACGCAGCCGTCACGCCCGGAACGATTTCATACGCGACGCCAGCCCTGCGAAGAGCCTCGGCTTCCTCCCCGCCGCGACCGAAGATCAGCGGGTCGCCCCCTTTCAACCGGACGACGACCTTTCCCGAGCGTGCCCGCTCAATGAGCAGCGTGTGGATGTGCGGATACTTGTCCGGATGGTGGCCGGGCAGGTCGCGGACGCAGAGCAACTCGGCGGCCGGATTGGCAAACTCGAGGAGGCGCGGCGGAACGAGTTGGTCGTAGAGAACGAGATCCGCCTGGGCGAGCAGTTCCGCGGCGCGAAGCGTGAGCAACCCGGGGTTGCCCGGCCCGGCCCCCACAAGAAACACCTTCGTATTAGTTGGGTCCATGTTCGTTGATAAAAGCCCACCCGTTGCAACGGGTGGGCTTACTCTTTCACACCGCGATTTCGTCCGCCGGTACTTCCTCTTCCACGCGGAGTTTACCGGGGAAGTAATGGCAGAAGACGATCCCGAGCAAATACAGCCCGAACATCGGGACGAACAAGTACATCATCGTGAGCGGGTCCGGCGTCGGCGTGATGACCGCGGCGAACACGGCCATCGAGAAGCAGGCGCCCCGCCACCGCTTCATGTAATCCGCCGCCGTGAACATGCCCAACCGGTTGAGTGCGATCATCACCAACGGCGTCTGAAACGACGCACCGAAGACGAGCGGCAGAATCAGGGCGAGTCCGAGCCACTCGTTCAGGCGAATGTCCGGGTCGAAGCCGAGCCATTCGTTGAACTTCAATAGCGCCTTGACCGCACCGGGCAGCACGAAGAACTGGCAGAGGAGTACGCCCGTGAGAAAGAGGAGCACGCTCGGCCAGATCATCAGGTAGACGTACTTCTTTTCGTGAGGGTAGAGCCCCGCCCCGATGAAGGCCCAGAACTGGAAGAGAATCCACGGGCTCCCCAGCACGACTCCGCAGATGAGCGACACCTTGAAGTACACGAGGAACGCCTCCTGGGCGCTGAGCGTGGCCAGGTACTTCTTGCTGCCGAGAATTGCATCTCCAGTGTTGCTCAGGGAGCTGAGGTACGCGGGGTAGACTTGGATCTTCGTGAAGATCTCCTTCGGAGCACCGGCCTTGGGTTCGCCGAAGGCGGGAATGAACGCCGCGACGGAAAGCACGATCGGCATCTCTTGCGCGGCCCCGAGCAGCTTCTGCCGTTCATCCGGGGTCAGGACGTCGATCGAATTTCCGTGGTCTTCGAGCTTCTGCCGAATCCGCCGCACTTCCGCCTCGTCGGTGGCGCCAATCCCTTCCAGTTTCTTCTTGTGTTCAGCCAAGCTGCGGCGATAGTAAAAGTCGCGCACCTGGGATTCGACGGGGTCGGTGATGATGTCGATCATCGGCTTGCCGATGCCGATGTTGTCGTTTCCGACGGCCGAACCGATCCCATCCAGGACGAACCCGATGGTGAGGAAGAAGACGAGGCCGATGAGCGCCCGGATCAGTCGCGTTCGCAATTCGTCGAGGTGATCGCCGAACGACATGCGGCTGTGATCGAAAATATCGTCGGGATACTCGGAAGACTGGCTTTTTCGGCCGAACATGGGTAAACCCCCGCAATCGTCGGAAGGGACGAGTCCCAACCACGAAGCGAAGGTGCTCGACCGGTTGGCGGAAACGGGTTTGGTGGGAAGGTCGCAGTTATGCTATCGGGCAGGCAGAGCGGCTTCAAGCCGCTCGAGGCATCGCGACGAGATCGCTCTGGGTAAACGGGGCGGATTATCGCGGCCGTGGGAAGATGCGGCCTGTTACGTTCGGCTTCAAACCTGAATTGGGCGGACGGTTAAGGGCGATACTGTTGTGGGAATGGACACCGGGCACCCGGCGGAGGCCGACCATGCGACGACGCGCTCTTCTGATGATTCCGATTCTCGCCCTGGCGGCCTGCGCTCGCTACGAGGGTCCCCGCGAGGTCTACCAAAAGAACCGCGCCGGCGACCGCGCCGACCTCCGCAACAACAAGGGGGAGCCGGTCTATTCCATCGGTGAGCAGAAGCAGCGGGGCCGCGAACGGCTCACCACCATCGAAGACGACGCCCGCCTCTACCCCAACGGCTACGTCGACCGCCCCGGCGGCATCGGACGCTGATCGCGACCTCGCAGTCATGTCACCAATCCCTTTGTTCGTCCGCGCTCGTAGTCTAGAAGTGCCGACCATCGTGGGTTAAGATAACCTCGATGTGCCAGCCATCGAAAGTGTACGAGGATTGGATCACGAAGGGCTTCCACGTCCACATCGGCTGGATCGAACTCGTCGTGCGGCCGACTTTCGATGGCGGTGTCGTCTTTAAGCGGTGGCCTCCGCACGCCGCCCGCGGTGCCGACACACCTGCCGCGATCAAGACTGCGGTTCAGATCTGCCTTCCGGACTCCAAGGTCCGCGATAAGTGGAGACGCGATCTGGAGCGAGCGATGGAGTTCGTCCGGGACTTTCGATGTTCTCAACCTCGTCTCGATGCGTTGAGAAATGGACGCCTCTTCGAATTCCATCGCTTAATTCGGGCTCTCGACCTGTAGGATGAGGAGGAATGATGAGCGCACTCGAACACTTCTTGAAATACGGTGAACTCGGTCCGCTCCGGATCGGGATGGGCGCGGACGAACTGATGGAGGTTCTGGGTCCTCCAGACGGACGTTCGACCGGAAAGAATCCGCGACTGCTCAAGTACGGCGGCTTGCAATTAGTGGTGACATCAAGCAAGGAACGCCGTGCCGACCGTGTGACGTCGATTGGTCTTTACTTTCAGCCTGCAGAAGAAGAACTGCCCGAGACAATTCGGCCAACCGATTGGCAACCCTCCGGTTCAACCTCCGAACGAGAGTTTCGAGAGTATCTCGATCGGATTGGCTACCCACCCCATTCGAGCGTCTCGGGTGAATCGAATCGGTATCTCGTCCTGCCCTCGGGTGCCCGAATCACCTTCACCGAGTCTCGACTCCACGCGATCCAATTCCTACTCAAGGAATCGGGACAGCGTCAAGTGTCGATGGCACTCCCGAATGATGCTTTTCGGGCAATTCGAGATCTGGCCCGAAGCGAGAACCGGACGGTGGCCGAACTCTGCGTGGAGTGGCTCACGGAAAAGGCGACGACTCTTCAACTGCAGGGCGGCGTTCAACATGTCGGTTAAAAAAGTCTACATCGAAACCGTCGGGTGCCAGATGAACGTGCTCGATAGCGAGCTGGTCATCGGAGCCCTGCGCCGCGACGGGTACGAGATCACCGATCAAACCGCCGACGCCGACCTGTTGCTCTTCAACACTTGCTCCGTTCGCGAACATGCCGAAGAGAAAATCTATTCCTCGCTCGGCCGCGCGATTCAACTCAAGAAGTCGCGCCCCGAGATGGTGATCGGCGTGCTCGGCTGCATGGCCCAGAAAGACAAGGAACTGATCCGCAAGCGCGCCCCGCACGTCGATCTCGTCGTCGGCACCGGGCAGCTTTCGCGCGTGCCCGAACTCGTCGAAAAGGTGAAGGCCACCCGCCAACCGCAGTATGCCCTGAGCCTCGGTCGAACCGATGCCGGACGTCACGAGGTGGAAGCCAGTTTCGTTAGCTACGACCCGATTCGCGATGCCTCGATGCGGCCCACGCCGTTCCAGGCCTTCGTTCGCGTGCAACTCGGCTGCGACAAGTTTTGCACCTACTGCGTCGTGCCGAGTACCCGCGGGCCGGAGCAAAGCCGCCCGCCGGAACACCTGCTCGCCGAGGTGAAACAACTCGTCGATCAAGGTTGTAAGGAAGTCACGCTCATCGGCCAAACCGTGAACAGCTACGAGTTCGATCGCGGCGACGGTCGCCGCACCCGGCTCAGCGACCTCCTCGCGAAGATGCACGACGTGCCCGGCCTCGAACGGATCAAGTTCGTCACCAATTTTCCGAAGGACATGACCGACGACCTGCTCGATGCGGTCCGGGAGTTGCCGAAGGTGATGAAGTATTTGCACGTGCCGGCGCAATCCGGGTGCGACGAGATGCTCAAGCGGATGAAGCGGCTTTATACCGTCGGCGAATATCTGGAGATGCTCGGCCGCTGCCGCGAACGCGTACCGGGTGTTGCCGTGAGTTCGGACTTCATCGTCGGGTTCTGCGGCGAATCGGAGGCGAGCTTTGCGAAATCGATGGACTTAGTGCGCGACTCGAAGTTCAAGAATAGTTACATCTTCAAGTACAGCGAGCGGCCGGGCACGAAGGCCGCTGAGAAGTACGCCGACGACATCCCCGAAGAGGTGAAGAGGCGTCGCAACAACGACCTGCTGATGGTGCAGAACGCGAATAGCCTCGCGGACCATCGCGCCCAGATCGGCACGACCGTGGACGTACTGGTGGAAGGACCGAGCAAGCGGGTGCTGCGGGCGAGTGGCGGACGTCTGCCCGCTGTTCCCGGAAGCGTATCGCAATTGACTGGCCACTCCATGACGGATCACATCGTGGTCTTCGACGGCACCGAGCGGCTCGTGGGTAGAACCATTCGCGTTCGCATCGACGACGCGAGTTCGTTCACGCTGTTTGGCCGGGTGCTCACTTCGGGTTTTGAATTTACCTCGGAGCCGAGCCGCACGATGGACGCGGACGAAGCCCCGAGCTACCCGGCTCCACTCGATTTCGCCCCACCCGAGGAGACCAAGCGGATCGGCTTGCCCGTGGTGTGAGCGGTCCTTGTGTTGGAGGTCGAGCATGATTCGCGGCGTTCACACGATGTTCTACTCCTCGGAGCCGGACGCGTTCCGCGCCTTCATCCGCGACAAACTCGGCTTCACGGCCCACGACGTCGGCGGCGGATGGCTCATCTTCGACCTGCCCGAGGCGGACATGGGTTGCCATCCTGCCGAAGACGCGGATGGTGGCCGAACCGGTACTGCCGCGATCTCCTTCTATTGCGACGACATCGAGAAGACGGTGGCCGAACTGAAGGGCAAAGGCGTGGAGTTCACCGGCCCGGTCGAAGACCACGGTTACGGGCTCGTGACGCACTTCAAGGTGCCTGGCGGCTTCGCTGTTCAACTGTACGAACCTCGATACTCCAAGGGCTCCTGAGCGCCACCGCTCCCCGTTAAACCGAACCACCGGCAAAGTTTACCTACGCGCCACCGCTTCGCCGATCCGATCCCTTTGCCCGCGCCGTTCGACCCGATCCCCCATCCCACCGAATCGGCGAAATTGGTTCAAGTCGCGCTCCACTTCAGCCGCGTCAGCGGAATGATTCAGGTGTCGATCGGCAATTTTTTCAAAACGCCGCCCGACGACCCGGTGATGAGGCTCGCCATGATTCCTTCTCCGATCCGCTCGCTGGCTTTAACCGCATTGGCCGGCACGTTCGCGTTCTCGGCCGCACCTGCCGCCGACCCAACGGCCTTCCGTTCGCCCGCGATCTCGGACGTCGTGCTCGCCCGGTCCGCGCTCGCGGCCCTGGATGCGGACCCGATACTCCGCGAGGTGAACTTGCTCGTGAGCGTGGTCGACCGCGTCGCGGTGGTCGGCGGACCGGTCGCGTTGGCTGATCACGGCAGACGAGCCGAGTCGATCGTGCGGCGCGTCCCCGGTGTCGTGGAAGTGAAGAATCGCTGCTTCGTACAAGAGAGCCCGGACCCGCTGCTGCGGGCCATGTCCGATCGGTACCCGGCAACTGCTCGTCGCGTGCAGGCTTCCGACCTGCCCGGTGTTGTGGCTTCGCCGAAGACCGGAGTGGTGGAAGAGTTCACGCCAACCCTCGGGGAGAACAATTTGGCAATGGTCGAACCGGCCGAGAAATCGGTGGTCGCCCGTCGCCCGACGAACCCGGGTGATAGCGTACTCCTCCCACCGGTCGGCTTGCGGGGCACACCGGCTGGAAGCACGGTGCCACCCACACCGGCTGGAAGCACGGTGCCCGCACCGGCCGTACTCACCGGAGCTTCGAGCAGCGCCCTTGCCACCGCGGAGGTCGTCCGCAAGGCGGACCGCCGCTTCGCAGGGCTCACGCTTTCGTTCGCGAACGGCACGCTGGTAATCGCGGGTTCCGCGGCACGTATGGCCGATGCGTGGGACCTGGCTCAAGAGCTTCGCCGCATCTCCGGCGTGCCGCGCGTCGCGCTCGGTGCAGTCGAAGTGAAGTGAGGAATTGCTCGTGAGACTCATCGTTCAACTGTTCGCTCGGGCTCGCGATCTCGCCGAGACCGAGCGGCTCTCGGTCGAGCTACCCGCTGGTGCGAACGTGGCCGAGTTACGCTCCTCGATTGTGGAGCAAGTGCCCGCGCTCGCCTCGTTGCTCGCGGTCTCGGCGGTGGCCGTCAACCACGATTTCGCGACGGATGCGGTCGTGCTACACGACTCGGATGAAGTCGCGATCATCCCGCCCGTGAGCGGCGGGTGATGGGCGCATGAGAACGACCGCACTCGGAGAGTGCGGACTACCCAGGTAATTGGTAGTCCGCACTCTCCGAGTGCGGGTTTGAGGTCCTTCGCTAGGAGCGGCCGTCCGCGTTTGCACAGTTCGAATTCAGTCGTTCCGGCTGAACATGAAGATTCGCAGGATGTAGTAAAAGAGCAGAGCGACCGACGCGAACAGCGAAAGGCTGGCCGCCACGTGTTCGTTCGTGCCGTAGCGGTGCACGATGTTCGACGTGTCGTAGATGATGAACCCGGCGGCGAGGGCGACCATCGCGCCCGAGAAGACCAGACCGAGGTTGAACCCGCCGAAGACGGACGCGACCACCAGGCCGAGAGCCAGCATCGAGCCGACCCACAGGATCGGACCCATGAATGAGAAGTCTTTACCCGAGGTGAAGACCGCGATTGTGAGCCCGCCGAAAACCAAGAGCGTGACGATCGCCGCCTGCATCGGCACTTCGAGCCCGAAGCGAATCTGAGCGATGGTGAGGATCGGCAGGAAGATCAGGACTTCGAGCAGGACGTAGAGCGCGAGCCCCGCATATTGCACGCCGACGGGTTGGCGGGAGCGAGCGAGGTACTGCGCGCCGTAGCCTCCGACGATGAACAGAATCATCAACCCGATCCAGGCACCCTTTTGGGCGAACATCGTCTGAACGATGTTCTGGCCGATGCCGGAAGTGATGAGTACGGCTTCGATGCCGACGAAGGCTAACACCGCGCCCACGAGGTGGAGGTAGGTGCGTTTGATGAACGCGGCGCGAGCGCTCATCGGAGCGGCCGACGCCGGCAGGTCGTAGTTGTTGTCGAGATCGTAGTTCATGACTTCTCCGAAAACACGAGAATGGTGCTACTCCCACTCTACGCCGGATTCGGAGCGGGATCAAGCGGCATGCCAATCCACTCACTCGAAGGTGCTGTCGCCGAGGCCCACGTTGAACTTCTGATCCGTGTAACTGTACGCTTCCAACAGTTCTCCCACAACCGTCCCTGCTTTCGGGGCGTCGTAAGCCTCGAATCGCACGATCAACTTCGTCTCTTTGTCCACGTACGCCAGCATCCGATAAGCGTATCGGTGAGCGTGAGCCCGGCGAGCGAGGATCTCATAGCGAGTCGTCGTTTTGCCCGCGAACTGGAAATCCGAGGTGAAGACTTCGAGGCCGTTGCCCAGCGACTTCTCGCGGGTCGCGATGCTCGTGAGGAGGTCGATCGTGGCCCCGACGCCGACCTCGGTGATCGGGTGGCGATTCTCGGCCAGCACCTTCGGATCGTCGAGCGACACGAGTTGGAACCCGTTCACGCCCTTGGCTCCGGCAGGCCGATATTTCAGCTTCCCGGTCCGCGTTCCAGACACGTACAGTTCTTCCATCCCGGCCACGGCGTCCGGCTTGGCGAACCGCACCGCAACGCTGTGCGGCTTGGTCCGCACCTTCATCTCCGCGACCTGCTCCGCCCCGAGGACGCCGCCCATGCGTTCCTGCCGGGTGAAGATGCAACTATAGTCGCGGAGTTTGCCGTAAGCGGTCTTCGCTTCGGAGAGCATTGCTCCGAGTGGGTCGATCGCCTTCACCTGATCGGGTAGTTGGGCCGGTTCCACGGCCGGCAGGGGCTTGGTCGCCAGGGGCGATGCCTTCGGCGGCTGGGCGGCCACGAACCCCAGCACGATCGCACCCACCGCTGCACCCAAGCCCAGCTTACTCATGATCTTCGACATGGCTCCTCCTGCTTGCACTTCCGCACTCGGAGAGTGCGGACTACCATCATTGCACAGGTTCCACACGTTGCGGCGAGGGATACCGACCCCGGCAATCTGGGGGAAGAGCAGTTTGGAATTGCGGGTGTGTTTGGGTGCAAGACTCCCCCTCGTCGCCTAGCCGACACAAACCGCGTCCTGCACCCCCGACTTGCCCTTCCTCCGGGTCGGCTCGCTCGCTATAGGATGCGGGCCGTAGACCGACTCCGGAGCTCGACATGCCGACCCGCGCACCGATTCTAGGAGCCGCCGTCCTCGCCCTGATGGGGGTCGGATTCGCGTTCGTGCCCGCCGTCGCCCAGCAGCAGATTCACCGCCACGGGTTCGCCGGAAAGCAGACGGTTCTCACTCGCGGCGACGCCAACGTCCGCGCCGACGAAAAAGAACACGACATCTCGGCACTCTCCTTCAAGAGCCAACCGTCGAGCGAGCACATTCAGATCGCGACGGAAGCCGGCACCGGCGACGCCGCGTTCGTTCACTACTTCTACGAAACGCCTCCGGCTCCCGTGTCGCCCGTACTTTCGGCCAGCGTCTGGGTGAAGGCGACGAAGCCCGGCACGCAGTTGCGCGCCCGCGTCGTGTTCCCCAAGGAACCCGATCCGGCCCGGCCCGAGTCGTCGCTCACCATGCTGATCGTCGGCAAGAGCTACGAGAAGACGCGGACGTGGGAGAAGCTGACGCTCGAAGACGTGCCCGCACTCGTGGGCAAGCACCTACCCGCGATTCAGGCCAAGATCGGCCGCAACGTGAACGCGACCGATGCCTACATCGACCGGCTCGTGGTGAACGTCTACTCCGGTCCGGGCACGGTGGATGTCTGGATCGACGACCTGGACATCGGGCCGGTGAAGCCGGAAGCGAAGCCCGAGCCGGGCGTTCCCGCCGTGCCCACGAAGGGGTCGAAAGGCGAGCCCGCGACGGTTCGCACGCGGCAGGTACAACAGCGCGGCGGACAGTTGCTGGTCGAAGGGAAGCCGTACTTCTTCCGCGCGATCCGCTACACGGGCACGCCGCTGCACGTACTGCGCGCGGCCGGGTTCGACTCGCTCTGGCTCCCGCACGACGCCGCTCCGGAACTGATCGAGGAAGCCGGACGCGAGGGGTGGTTCGTGATTCCCTCGGCTCCGCGCCACGAGTTCGCTAACGCCGCCGCGGGCAACGGGCTCGCCGCCTTCGACGGCTTTCGCCAAAAGTTCGGCAACTCGGATGTCCTCTTCTGGGATCTCGGAGGCGGGCTCACCGACGAACAGCAACGCGGCATCTACAAGACCGTCGAAGAAGTTCGTCGAGGCGACAAGAAGCGACCCATCGGCGGCGACCTCTGGGACGGATTCGGTGCCTATTCCCAGTATCTCGACATCGTCGGCGCACACCGCTGGCCCCTCTTCACCAGCCTCGAACTTCCCAAGTACCGCGACTGGCTCGATCAGCGCCGCGAACTCACCGGAGGCCGGCCCGTCTTCTGGACTTGGGTGCAAAATCACCTTCCCGAATGGTACGCGGCGAACCTCGCGTCCCGGCCCGTGGAGAAGGGTGCGAACCCCGAACTCGCCTTCAACGATCCCGTCGGCCCGCATCCGGAACAAGTGCGGCAACTCGCTTACCTCAGCGTGGCTTCTGGGGCTCGCGGCCTCGGATTCTGGTCCGACCGCTACCTCGCGGACACCCATCAAGGCCGCGACCGGCTCCAGGGCATGGCCCTGCTCAACACCGAACTCGACCTCATTAGCCCGGTGTTGCTCTCGGCCGGTTCCATCGGCGAACGCACCGTGTGGCTGGACACGAATCATCCGCACGTGAAAGCGGCCTTGATCGTCGGGCAGAAGGGCACGCTCTTGCTGCCGATCTGGATGGGGCCGGGCGATCAGTACGTTCCGGCTCAGGGTGCCGTCACCAACTTGAAGGTCGTGGTGCCGACGATTCCGGAAGGTCACGATCCGTGGTTGATCACGCCGGCCGGCCCCGAGAGCCTGCGCGTCTATGCGACCCGCGGCCCGCGCGGAACGGAACTCACCATTCCCGAGTTCGATCTGGTCGCACCCATCGTCTTCACCGACGACGTGAAGATGGTGGTGTGGTGGCAAGATCACTCGCGCCGCTACGGTCGGCTCGCGGCCATTTGGTCGCTCGATCTCGCCAATGCGGAGTACGAGAAAGTCCGCATCGTTCACACGAAACTCGCCGGTATGGGTGTGGCGATTCGCGGGGCGGATCGGCTCTTCGAAGAGGCGCAGCGCTACTACACCGAGGCGCAGAAGCACTTCGCGAACAATCAGTACGAGAAGGCGTACCGCGACGCGACCCGCGCCCTGCGCCCGATGCGCATTGTGATGCGCGACCACTGGCGGCTCGCCACGGAAGGGCTCGACGTGCCGACGGCCAGCCCGTTCGCGGTCAGCTTTTTCAGCTTGCCGCAGCACTGGGAACTGGCCCGCGAGGTGAAGTCGAGCCAGCCGGGCGCTTCGACGTTGCCTTACGGGAACTTCGAGATCGCCGCTGGCCTTCCGCCGGAGGGGCTCTCCGTCGACAAGATTCCGGGATGGTCCGCACGCACCGGTTCGCTCGACGTGGATCGCGTGGCCGTCGCCGCCGGGATCGTGGCGACGGACAAGCTCGACGATCCGAAGGTGCCTCGGAAGAACAAGACGGAGCCGCGCACGCTGTTCAACTCGAGCCGGCCCGTTAGCTCCGCGGATGAAGGCTACACCGACCCCGCGCCGGAACTCGGCACCGCGGCACTCAAACTCGAAGTGCGGAGTCAGCCGCGGAAGGACGCGAACGGCAAGCCCGTGCCGACGGACCACGTGCTGGAACGGACGTTCCTGGCCGTGGATAGCCCCGCGGTGAAGTTCGCTCCGGGCACGCTGGTTCGCGTGAGTTGCTGGATCAAGGTGCCGAAGACGATCGTGGGCGATGCCGCCGGTGGCGTGCTCTTCTACGACGATGCCGGTGGCGAACCGCTCTCCGTTCGCGTGCTGAACACCGGTTCGCCGGAAGGGACCTGGAAGCAGTACCACTTGTATCGTCGCGTTCCCGCCACCGGTCAAATCTCCGTCACGCTCGCACTCACCGGGCTCGGCATCGCCTACTTCGACAACGTGCGAATTGAGCCGCTCCTGGTCGGTGCGGCCAGCGCGAAGCTACGCTGAGCTCGAATTCCGCTCCCGCGCACCAGTCGCAAAGTTCCTCTCCGGCGCGAGAAGCGAGAGCAAGGCCTCGTGCTTCTGCTTCATTCTCACGTCCCGTCGCTTGTTCGCGGTGCATGTCGGTTCCATCTTCCAGAGACTGCCGAACGCCCCCCCGCCCGCGGATTCCCCACCGATGACCCCGCTATCCGCCGAATCCGTCTGCGACCTGAGTACGACCCCGGGCCCCGATACCCAGCACGGCACGAGCCCGATGGTGTCTCAAGCTCAGGGACTGCTCTCCTGGTTGCTCGATACTCTGATTCTGCTCCCCGAGGAGTGGGATGAAATCTCGCAGCGGGATCGCGATGAGTTCCAGGGAATCGAAGAATCGGAAGATCTGCTCGCCAGCCTCGTGAGGCGGCACCTCCTCACGAAGTTTCAAGCCGATGCGGTACTCGAAGGCAGCGGCAGCGACCTCGTTCTCGGACACTATCGCTTGCTGGACGTACTCGGCCAGGGTGGCATGGGCACGGTCTACCGCGCCGAACACCTGCAACTCCGCAGGCAGGTCGCCTTGAAGGTGATGGCTCGCACCGTGGAATCCAACCCGAGGTTGCTCCACCGCTTTTATTCCGAGGCCCGCGCGGTCGCTCGCTTGCAGCATCCGAACATCACGGCCTGTTTCGACGCAGGACGTGCGGCACGCGGTCTCACCGGCGCGGCCCCCCGCGATTACTTCGTGATGGAACTCATCTCCGGGCAGGATCTCTACAACCTCATCCGCGATAAAGGGCCGCTCTCGCCGCACCGGGCGTGCCACCTTTTCCGGCAGGTCGCGGAAGCCCTGGCCGAGGCCCACCGCCACGACCTCGTCCACCGCGACATTAAGCCTTCGAACATCGTCATCACGCCGGACTGGCAGGCGAAGGTGCTCGATTTCGGCTTGGCCCGCGTGCCGAACCGGAACTTGACGGAAGCGGGCACGCTTCTGGGCACCGTAGGCTACATGGCTCCGGAACAGGCCCGCGACCCGCACGCCGTGGATGCCCGCGCCGACCTCTGGAGCCTCGGAGCCACGCTGTACTGGACGCTCACCGGCCGCGAACCGTACCCCGAAAGCGGCAACACGATTCGCGACCTGCACCGACGGTTCACCACGACCCCGGACTCCGTGCGACACGTTCGACCGGAGGTGCCGAGCGAGGTGAGCGACCTCGTGGCCCGACTCATGGAGACGGACCCCGACAAGCGCTATCCTTCGGCGCGAGCCGTGGCAATGACCCTCACCGGCTTCACGCTCTGGCTCCCCACGGTCGCGGCTACGGCTCCGATCGTGAAGGCCGGCACCCGCGATCGCATTCTCGTGGTGGACGACGAACCCAGCATCCGCCGCTGGATCACCTTGCTCCTGAAGAATCACTACGACGTGGGCGAAGCGGAAGATGCCGAACTCGCGCTGGCCGACGTGGAACGGAACCCGCCCGACGTGGTGATTGCCGACGTGAATTTGCCGGGCCTCTCCGGCCTCGAACTGGTGGAACGAATTCGGGCGGCGCTGCCGGACCCGGACCGCGTGAAGATCATTCTCGTTTCGGGGGCGATGCCCGCGGACGCACTCGGCGGGCTCGCGGCGACGGGTGCCGACGACTTCCTGTGCAAGCCGTTCACTTCCACCGAACTGCTCTCGCGGGTGAAGGCCTTATTGCTGCGCCGGAACACCAAGTCCGTGTCCGCCCATTCCGCTCTCGGAATACCGAGGTCTCATCTCACCGCCCACGATTCGGCGGCTTCCCTCCGCCCCACCGCTTCCTCCGAGGCGCTCTCGTATACCGTTTCGCGCCTCTTGGTCGAAACCAACATCGTCTCCGAAGGGCATTGGTTCCGCGTGATTCGCTACGTTCGCGCTTTGGCCACGGCCTCTCCGGATGAAGGGGAATACGCGCGGCTCAAGGATCCCGCGTACATCGATCTGCTGGCAGCGGTTGCACCGATCTACGACATGGGCCAGCTCGCGATGCCCCGCAACGTGCTCATGAAACCGGATAAATTGGATGCCGACGAACGCAGCGTGATGCAAACGCACACGACCGCGGGTTCCGAAGTGCTGCTCACCGTGGCGGGGAAGTTCGCGGTCGATTTGCCGAGCCTGCCCATCGCGGCGGAACTCTCGCGCTCGCACCACGAGCGTTGGGATGGCAGCGGCTACCCGGACATGCTCGTGGCTCAGGACATCCCGCTTTCGGCGCGGGTCGTGGCCATCGTTGCGGTGTACGAGGCGTTGCGTTCGCGCCGCCCGCACCGTCCACCGTTAAGCCACACGCGCGCTGTGAAGATGATCACGACGGAGTGCGAAGGCCAATTCGATCCGAGGCTCTTGCAAGCCTTCACGGCAGCGGCCCCGCGCTTCGATCAAATCCATCAGGGGCAGTGAAGTGAAGACTCTCGGTTGATCCCGCGGTATAACGGTACCGGCGGCGCGATTCGGTTCCGCGCCGCGGTTTCGTTCCACTTCACCCACGAGCACTCGATGCGAATCTACCTCTTGGCCACGGCACTGCTGATGGTCGAACTGCAGTCGGCGTATGCTGCGGACCATCGCGTGCAGGATGTCGCGGGACTTCGCCGCGCCATGGGTGCCGCGAAGCCCGGCGACCGCATCCTCCTGGCCGCAGGCGATTATCCCGGCAACCACTTCTTCCTAAATCTTCACGGCTCGGCTGCCAAGCCGATCGTCATCGCCGCCGCCAACCCAGATCGCCCACCGCGCCTCGTCGGCGACGCCATCTGCTTGCAACTTTCCGCCGTCAGCCACCTCGAACTCAAGGACCTCGTCCTCACCGGCGCGAAGGACAACGCCCTCAACATCGACGACGCGGGCAAACCCGACAAGCCTTCGCACCACATCACGCTGCGGAACATCCGCGTGACCGACGTGGGGCCGAAGGGCAACAGCGACGGCATCAAACTTTCCGGAGTGGACGACTTTCTCGTCGTCGATTGCACGGTCGAACGATGGGGAAGCGAGGGTTCGGCCATCGACATGGTCGGCTGCCATCGCGGGGTGATCACGCGTTGCAACTTCAAGAGCGGCGGCGCGAACGCCGTGCAGACCAAGGGCGGCTCGGCCGAGATCGCAATTCACCGTTGCCTGTTCGTCGAGTGCGGCGAACGCGCCATCAACGCCGGCGGCTTCACCGGCGAAGAGAGCTTTCGTCCGCCGCTCAAAGCGATGCCCGCCGATGGCAAATATGAAGCGAAGGCCATCCGCATCGAAGGCTGCACGTTCCTCGGCGGCGAGTCCGCGATCGCGCTCGTCGGCGTGGACGGAGCCACGGTCCGGTTCAACACG
>JAYTUG010000383.1:0-21431 GCA_043744695.1 Gemmataceae bacterium | reverse complement strand
AAGAAGTCGGGCAGCGGCGCGGGCGGGGACGTCAACAGCCAGGTGGCCGATCAGATGGCGTTGGGCAACAGTCAGGCGGCGGCGACGGGTTCGAAGGGTACGACGGGCGGGAAGTCGGCTCCGGCGGCGAAGGACAGTTCGGGCACCACGGTGAGCCTAGCCGGCGCGGTGGCAATCAACATTTCCGACAACGAATCGATTGCGAAGATCGGCGACAACCTGTCGATCGCGGCCGGTGGATCGCTATCTCTCACTGCCGCTGCCGAGACGGATGCCACGGCGTCGGCCGATGGTTCGGCGACCAGTCGGGCGGCGGCTCCGTCGACGATCGGCGTGGGTATCGGAGTGGCGATCAACGTACCCAAGTCGATTAACTCGGCTTCCATCGGCGTAAACGACAATATTTCGGCCAAAGGCGTTTCGCTGAGTGCTCCCATTGCTTCCGGCGGCGATGGCACTTACACGATCTCGGCTACGGCCAAGGCGGGTGCCTCGGCGGGGAACGTCGGCGTTGCCGGGGCGCTGGCGCTCAACATCATCCTGGACGATACGAGCGAGGCGGTGATTCGCACGGGAGCGAGTGTGAATGCGGGCGGGGGTGCGGTACTGCTTTCGGCCGCGAACTCGACGGCGGCGCTGGCCGACGCGGAACCGGTTTCCAAGGGCGTCGTGGCGACGAAGATCGGCGTTGGGGCTTCGATCGCATTGAACATCGTGCCGATCACCACGCGGGCGGAAGTGGAAGACGGTACCGCGATCTCGAACGCCGGGAACTTCACCCTCGACGCTGTCGGCACTCATACGGTCACGACGAACGCGGTGAACGGTGCCACCGCAAAAGACGGAACGGGAGTCGGCATCTCGGCTGCCATCGCGGTGATCACCAACGCGACGACGGCTCGGTTGGGAACGACCTCGATCCCAGGATCGCTTGCGGTCGCGGGGAGTTTCTCGGCAACGGCGACGCATTCGGACGGGGTGACGACGTCGGCGGATGGAAAGGCTGCGGGTTTGAACGCGGTGGGCATTGCGATTGGCGTGGCGGTGGTGAGCGAAGCGGCGCTCGCCGAGACGGCGCGTTCGTTCGCCGCAACCGGCGCGGTGACGCTCGGTTCCACTTCGACCGTATCGAGCACGCTGACGGCAAACGCTTCGGCAGCCGGTGGAAAGCAGACCGACGCGAACAAGTCCGGCCCGAACTCGAGCACCACGCAGGGCCAGACGCAAGACCAGATGAACTATGGAAACGCGCAAGCTTCGAGCGCGGGTTCGAAGGGCGGAAGCACGAAGAAGTCGCCTTCGCAGAGTACTTCGGACGGCAAGTTGAGCTTGGCTGCCGCGATTGGCGTGAACGTCGTGGACAACTCGGCGCGGGCGCGGATCGCGAACGACCTCACCATCGGCTCGGGCGGTTTGCTCACCGTGAGTGCAGCAAACGACACGGACGCGGTGACCGAGGCGGATGGTTCCGCGACGGGCACGGCGGCGATCGGTGTGGGAGCGGCCATCGCAGTGAACGTGGTGAGCCTCACGAACTCGGCGACGATCGGTGCCAACGATTCGATCTCCGCGAACGGGCTCAAAGTTTCGGCTCTGATGTCGGCGGCTGGCGATGGGAAGCATTCAATCAGCGCGGTTTCGAGTTCCGGCGCAGGCGCGAAGAACGTGGGCGTCGCGGGTTCGTTCGCATTGAACGTCATCTCGACGGATACGACCGAAGCCGCCGTGAAGAGTGGGGCGAACGTCGCGGCGGGAACCGGAGACATTTCGCTGGCCGCGAAGAGCATCGAGATCGACACGGCGACGGCGTCTTCCGATGCGAAGGGCGGCAAGGTCGGAGTCGGCGCTTCGATCGCGCTCACCGTGGGCACGGGTCGCATCACGCGGGCGGAGGTGGAGAATGGGGCGGGCCTCACGGGCGGGGCGAATCTGAGCGTGACGGCCGATTCGAGCCGCACAGTTCCGACGACCGTGACGGCGGGGAGTTCCGGCGGAATCTCGGTGAGCCCCGCGGTGGGCATCAACATCATCGACAGCACGACGACCGCGCGACTCGGCACGACTTCGGGCGGAGTACTGAGCCCGAGTGGGAACGCGACGATTCGAGCGACCCACGTGGGTTCGGCAACCGTGACGGGCGATGCGAAGGCGGCCGGGAGCAAGGTCGCGGTCGGGGCGACGATCGGCGTGAACGTGTCGAGCGATACGACCTACGCGGGCACGGATCGGAGCATCGTGGCGGGCGGCGCGGTGACGATTGCTTCGACTAACACGACGACGACGTCCACGTTTATGGATGCGAGTGCCTCGGGTAACGACGCAGCGGCGAAGGCCGCGGACAAGGCGTCGGACGATCAGGTGAACAATCCGAACAACGAGAACACGGCTGGAAAGACGACGCTGCCGACGGCGGACAGCCAAGTGAACAGTTCGAACTCGGGCAGCGCCGGCGGACAGTCCACCAAGCAATCGGGAACGGGTGGCGGCGGGGTCGGCATCGCGGCGGCGATCGGGGTGAACGTCGAGACTTCCAGCAACACAGCATCGATCGGCAGCGGCGTGACCGTGACGGCCAGCGGGGGCGCACTCTCCGTGACGGCGACCGACCTCACGAATGCCACGGCTAAGGCCACGGGCACGAGCTTCGCGCTGCCGACGTCGGGATCGGGCAAGGCGAACATCAGTGCGGCGGTTTCGTTGAACGTGGCCACGGCGGGGAATCACGCTTCGGTGGGCTCCAATAGCCGTGCGACGGGGCAGGGCGTTTCGGTGCAGGCGCTCACGCCAGCGGGCAAGACGAACGCGTTCGTCACCTGGAGCTTGGCGGCGGCGGGTGGGAGTACGCAGGTGGGCGTGGCGGGTTCGGTGGGTGTGAACGTCGTGAGCCTGACGACGGACGCGACCACGGGCACGGGCGCGACCCTGACCTCGACGGCGGGCGGCGGAATAACTTTCACTGCGACGCGGCCCATCGCGCTGCAGAATCTTGCGGCCGCAGGAGCGATCGCACTCTCGGGTTCGGGTTCCGCGGTGGGGGCGGCGGCCGCCGTGAACGTGATCAGCAACACGACGGAGGCTTACACGGGGACTTCCTCGAAGGCGGATGCGACGGGGCCGATTACGATCGCGGCCAGCGGCGGGCTAAAGCCGATTGCCGTGGACTTCAGCGATTCGCGTTTGCCGTTCGCGGCGCAGTTGCCGAAGCCGGAGATCACGGCGGTCGCGCTGGCCGGAGCGGGGGCTTCGGGCAACATCGCCATCGGCGGTTCGCTGATCGTCGAAGTCTTCACGTTCAAGACGCACGCCTACCTCGGCGGCAGTTCGCTCGTGAACCAGAACGCAGCGAGCGGACCGAATCAGAGCATCGCCATATCCGCGACCGACGACACGACCATCACGAACGCAGCGGGCGGGCTCGGCATCGCCTTCGGGTCCGCCGGGCTCGGCATCGGCATCGACGTCGAGGTCATCACCAAGGAAGTGGATGCCTACATCGGCGCGAATTCCAACGTACTGGCGGCGAAGGACGTCAGCATTACGTCGGCTTCCACGGAGACGCTTCTATCTTTCGCAGCTTCGGCGGGCGTAGGACGAACGGCGGGCATCGCCGCGTCCATCATCGTCGTGGTTCTCGACCAAGCAGGCACGCATGGAACGGAGGCATACATCGGAGACGGCTCGACCGTTCACGCCGGTGGCAACATGATGATCTCGGCCACGGACAATCCGAATGCGGCCACGAACACGATACAGATGTACGCTGGCGGCGCGGCGTTCGGCGGCACCGCCGGCATCGGCATCGCGAGCACGACCCTCGTGAAAAGCTTGAAGGTGGATGCTCACATCGGCAAGAACGCCGACATCACCGCGCAGGGAACGGCGGGGCTCGCGATCACGGCAGGAACGCAGGAGAACCTGACGACGATTTCCGCGGCAGCGGCCGGCGGCGGCACGGCGGGCGTCGCGGGCTCGGCCAACGTGAACGTTTTGAATCACTCGGTGAAGGCGTACATCGACCAGGGTACGAAGGTCGATGCGAGCGGCGGTGCTTCCCCGAACACGGCGAGCATCGCGCTTACGGCCTCGGATACCACGAAGATTCTCGGTGCGGGCGGTTCGATCGCGTTCGGCGGCACGGCCGGGGTCGGTGCTGGCGTCGATGTCGAAGTGATCACGAAGGACACCGAGGCTTTCATCGGGAAGCAAGCGATCATCACGGCCAACAAGAGCGTGATCCTCGCGGCACTTTCGAGTGAATCGATTACCTCCATCGCGGCGAGTGCGGCGGCCGGCGGTACGGCCGCGATCACACTCAACGCCGGCGTCTCGATTCTGTCGCCGACGACCAAAGCCTACATCGACGGCGGCCCGCTGGTGAGCGATGGGGCGAGCGTCAAGACCGCGGGCAATGTGATCGTCTCGGCGAACGAAGCCACGCACCTGAACGTGGTCGCGGGCAATATTACGGTCTCGGGTACCGCGAGCGTGGGTGCGGCCGTGGCCGTCCCGATCGTGAACAAGACTACCGAGTCGTACATCGGGCAGAACGCGAGCGTGACCGCGCTCGGCAGCAACGACAGCAGTTCCGTGGAGACGGGGCTCATCGAAACCTCGACGCCGACTACGTTCAATCCGAGAACTGCTCTTACCGGAGGAACCACGTTCAACCTCGGCTACAAGCACGGCCTCAGCAGCGGCGAGGCCGTGGCGTACTATGCCGATGGCGGCACGCCGATCGGCAACCTTCAGGAAAACTCGGCGTCCACTCCCACGATCTACTACGCGATCGTGGACGGCCCGATGGTCATTCGCCTCGCGGCGACGCACGCCGATGCCGTCGCGGCGATACCCGTTCCCATCGCCGGGCTCAATCCGAACGTCTCGACCGGCACGAACCACCGCATCGTTTCGACCAACGCGGTCACGGTTCAGAACGTCAAATCGACCGAGGTCGCTTGGCAGGCCAACACCAGCTACACGAAGGGCAAGGTCGTAAAAGGCTCGGACGGCAAGAATTATACCGCTCAGGTAGACATCGCGGCAGCGAGCGATCCCGATCCGACCACCAACAGCGTGGTGTGGAAGATCGCAACGAACGATCCGGCGACCAAGTTACTCGCGCTCACGGGCCAGACCGACGTGTCGCCGACGATCGACGCAGCGTTCAAGGGCGTCGCGGTGACGGCCATGAACCAGGACAGCCTCGCGACCGGCGGCATCAGCGGCGGCATCGGCGGCACCGTCGCCGTGAACATCGGTGGAACCGTGGACGTGTTGACGAACCGCACGCTGGCCCACATCGAGAACGGTGCCCGCATCAATCAAAACAACGCGGGGGCCGGTGCTGCACAGTCGGTGCTCGTGGCGGCGGGCAACAGCTACCGGCAGGTCGGCATCGCCGGAGCCATCTCGATTTCGGGAACCGTCTCGGTCGCGCCGGGTGCCGACGTTCGCATCGTCAACAACGACGTGAAGGCTTACATCGGCGATGGAGTCATTGTGAATGCGATGCGCGATGTGACGGTCGGCGCTCACGGAACGGAGTCGATCCTCTCGATCAGCGCGGGCATCGCCGGCTCCGGGACCGTGTCGGTCGGCGGAGCCGTCGGCGTCACCGTCGTGAACGACCACACCTACGCCTACATCGGCAACACGGCCTCCACTGCCGCCGCGGGAACGAAGGTTACGGCAGGCGGCAACGTCAGCATCACATCTTCCGACGCTACCCAAGACACTGCGATTGCCGGAGCCCTCGGCGTGGGCATCGGTGCCGCCGGCATCGGATTCTCCGTCGGCGTCCTCGTCATCACCAAAGACACGCAGGCGTTTATCGGCAACAACGCAACTGTCGATGCCTTCGCTCAGGGTCCTAACACACTCGACGGAATCTACATCGATCAAGACACCTCGACCGGCAACTTCTCCCAGGCCAGCGCGCAGGGCATCGAAGTCCAGGCCGTATCGAGCGAAGACTTCCTCACCATCGCGCTCGCGGGTGGCGTCGGGCTTTACCTCGGGCTCGCCGGCGGCGTCACCGTCGAAGTGATCGGTTCGAACACGACGGCCTACATCGGGTCGAATGCAGTGGTGAACAAGAACCTTCCGGGCAACGCGGGTACTTCTTCCGTGTACGTGTCGGCCGTGAACAATTCGGCCGTGGATTCGACGGGTGGGGCGCTCGCGGGTGGGCTGGTCGGGCTCTCCGGCGGCATCGACGTCGGATTGCTTCGCAACAACACCGCGGCCTACATCGGCAACGGGGCCGAGGTCCACGCCACGGGCGATGTCGGCGTGGCCGCGCTCTCGAAGAAAGACGTCCACACGCGGGCCATCAGTGCCGCGGGCGGTGCAGTGGCCCTCGCCGCGTCAGTCTCGGTTTGGTCGATTGGGGATGCCTTCACCTCCACGTACTCCGACGGTACTCAGACCACCGACCGCGGCACGTGGCTAGCCAATACCAGTTACAACATCAACGACATCGTGAAGGGCTCGGACAATCTGAAGTACATCGCCGTCGCCGCGATCCCGTTCAGCAACGATCTCAATCCCGTCACCGATAGCACCAACGTGCAGTGGCGGCTCCTCGCCTGGCAATCGGGTTCGATTTACGCCCAGAACGATGTCGTGAAGGGTTCGGACGGCAAGATTTATTCCGCGGTGAAGGACCTCGCGGCGGGCGTCGATCCGGTTTCCGACACGAACCATCAAAGCTGGCGGCCGCAGGAGAGCCAGGATTCGCTGAACAACAACGGCGATGTCGCCGGGTTCGCGGATACGCAGGCCGGTGGCGGCACTGCGAGCAACGGCTACCAGTCCGCACTCAGCGGCTCGTTCACCGACGATGGCTCGGGCAATCCGAACACGAGCAACAACCGCGTCGTCTCGAATCTCGGCACGGGCACGAGCGGCATTCAGAGCAACGCCCCGAACAACAACGTGGCCAACGCGATCGCGAACGCGAACGTGCCCTCTGGTACGAGTGGCTTCATCGACTCGAACGCAAAGGTCTTCAGCAGTCGTAGCGTGAACGTGTACGGCAAGGATAAGACGAGCTTCAACGTGCTGACGGGCACGATCGCCGGCGGTGCGGTGGCCATCGGCGGCTCGATTGCGATTGCGACGATCCGAAGTAATACGGACGCTCACATCGGCTCGAATGCTGCCGTCACGGCGGGCACCGGTGCCAGCGACAAGGTCAACGTGAAAGCCGCGTTTAACGGCAACACAACTGGCACCGCATTCGGCGGAGCGGTCGGCGCCGTGACGCTCGGAGCGCAGGTCATCGTGCTGACGGACAACAGCACGCAGTTCGCGCATGTGGATAACGGCGCGAAGATCAACCAGGCCGGTGGCGGTGCGACGGTTGAAGCCGATGCGAACCGGAGCGTCACGCCGCTGGCCGTCGGCGGCGGATTGGCCGCGATTGCCGTGGGTGCCGCGGTCTCGGTCGCTTCGGTCGGCGGCTTCACCTCGGCGACGGTGGGAAGCGCGAGCGTCGGGCAGATCCCTGCGCAGACCGTCGGCAACTTTACAGTGAAGGCCAATTCCAACATCACCGCGACGACCGAATCGTATTCCGCTCAGGCCGGCATCCTCGGCTTTGCCGCGAACGGCTCGGCCGCCGTCACCACCGTCAATCCACTCATCTCGGCCACGGTCGGTCCGAACGCACTCGTCGCCACGACCGGCGACGTGAACGTGAAGGCGAATTCGCTGACCGTTACCACTTCCAACGCCTTCGGAATCGCGGTGTCATCGGGTGCGGCACTCGGTGCTTCGATCGCGGTCACGCTTCTGACGCCCACCATCACGGCGAGCGTCGGTGCGGGTTCGACCGTGGCCAGCAGTGCGGGCAACGTGACCATCCAGGCGCTGCACAACTATTCGCCGGATTCATCGCCGAGCCCGGTCGGCCTGACGGATCGGGTTTACGCTAAAGCCATCTCGGGTTCCGGTGCGCTGCTCGCGGCCTTCTCCGGCGGCTTCGCGGTCGTAAACGATTCGCCCAAGGTGAACGCCTACGCCGGGCCGGCGACCAACGATCCGAACGTCGCCGGGCCAGTGGCGAACACCACGCTCTCCGCCGGATCGAACAAGACGGTGTCCGTGATCGCGAAGGCGGATAACAACGCGAAGACCGAGGTGGTCGGCGCGGCGATCGCCGGCGGACTCGCAATCGCGATCAACACCGCGATCACGATCGTCGGTGGCACCGCCAACGCCCAGTTGAACGCGAATGTGAGCGGCGGGCAGAACGCCACCGTGACGGCGCTCATCACGGGCGGGGCCGTGTCGGACATCAAAGCCGGTTCGCTGGGGCTGTTCAGCGGTGCGGGCAACGTGGCTTATTCCAGCTTCACCCCGTCGCTCGATGCCCACATCGGCAACCGCGCGACGCTCGCTCTCACGGGTACCGTCGCGGTTCTGGCCCAAGCCATCGACGACGCCGTGTCCAACGAATTCGGCATCTCGATCGGTGCGGGAGCGATCGGCACCGGGTTCGCCACCGCCATCCTCAACCCGACCCTGACCGCGTACATCGGCCGCAGCACCAGCGTGACGGGCGGCGACATCAGCGTGAAATCGCTGCACAACTTCGACGGCAACGGAGCCCTCGCGGGTCATGGAGCATTCGCGAAAGCGGAAGCCGCGGGCGGCGGCATCATCAGTGGGCAGGGGGCCGTGCCAACCGCCACGGCCAACCCGACGCTCAATTCATTCGTGGCACCTGGCGCTACTCTCAGTGGCACCGGTGCGATCGCCGTCCATGCGCTTTCGACGGAGACGGCCACCGCCAACGCTTTCGCACTCTCGGTCGGCGGCGCGGCGCTCGGGGCCAGTGTGGCCAACGCCACCGCCAACGGAACGTATCGCGCCCACATGGATGGTTCGATTCTGTCGGGAACGTCGTTGAACGTCCTCGCGCAGGCGAACAACACGGCGACGACGGTAGCGGAGGCGTCGGGCGGCGGGTTGATCTCGGCTCAACTTCCCCTCGCGTTCGCGGAGGCGTCTCCCGTGTTGGAAGGTTCGGTTGGTGGGAACGTCTCGGTGAGCGGTGCGGCGAGTCTCGGTTCCACCTCGAATTCGAGCGCGACGGCTTCGGCGAACGGCTTGTCGGTGGGGGCGTTGGCGTTGGGTGTGATGATCGCGAAAGCGAACGTGAATCCCACGTTGGATACGCACATCGCGGGCGGCGTGACGTTCTCCGCGGGAAGCATCAATCTGGCTTCGCTCCATACATCGACGGGTGCGATTGCGACGTCGAAGGCGGCGGGCGGGGGCATCTTCAGCGGCCTCGGGGCAGTTCCGACTTCGAACGCGAACGCGGTGTTGGACACGTACGTGGGCAGCGGCGCGACGCTGAGCGCGACGGGTGCGATCGGCCTGAGTTCGACGGCGACCAACACCGCGACGGCCACGTCCAAGGCACTCTCGATCGGAGCGGCGGCGGTCGGAGCGAGTATCGCCAATGCAACCGCCAACGGCAGCACCAAGGCTCACCTCGATGGAATCGTTGCCAGTGGCACTTCCCTCAACATCGATTCCAAGGCTTCGAACGCTGCGACGGCGACGGCCGAGGCTTCGAGTGGCGGCTTGATTGCCGTATCGGTGCCGCAAGCCAATGCGACTGCGTCGCCCATCGTTCTTGGTTCGATGGGCGATAGTTCCAGGGCGACGGTTTCCGGGGCGATCTCCATCTCCGCGAAGACGACCAACACGTTTGCGACGGCTTCCACTTCCGGTGTTGCGGGCGGACTCATCGGCGTCGGCGAAATGGACGCGACGGCCATTGTGTCGCCGAACCTCGACGCACACATCGGTCAGAATGCGACGATCGTGGCGAGCGGAGTTTCGGTTCTCGCTTCGCACAATCTCGGTGCCACCCTCGGTGCCAGTGCCACGGCCCATTCGTCTGGCGGCGGCCTGATTGGAGTCAACGGCGCGCGTGCCGTTGCCGCGGCCTCGGCAACGGTGAATAGCTTCATCGGAGCAAATTCCACGGTTAACAAGGGCGTTACGAATGCGACGGGAGCGATCGCGGTCACGGGGTCGGCCACCAACATCGCGACGACCTCCGCGGATGGCCTGACGATCGGCATTCTCGTGGCCGTAGGGGCGAGCAGCGCCACCTCGACCGTGAACGGCAACGTGAACGCATTCATCGGCGGTGCCTCCACGACCTCGGGCACGCCAGACATCCAGGGTGGAAGCTTGAAGGTCGAGAGTGCATCGACCGACAGTGCCTCCGCGATTTCGATCGCGGCCGGCGGCGGGTTGATCGCCGTCTTCGGAGCCGGAGACAACGCGGCCACCGCCAGCGTGACGCCCGGCGTGCGGGCCTACATCAACCCGAATCGCAATATCAACGTGAGCGGCAACGTCACCGTGCGGGCCACGGATAGCCCCGAGGGCGATTCGCAAACTCGCGGCACCAGCGGCGGCGGCATCAGCGTCGGCGGATCGGTCTCGACTTCGAACATCACACCCACCGTTCGAGCGTTCATCGATACGGGCTCGATCGTACGTGCCGGCTCGGTCTTCGTCGAAGCCAACGCGGTTCCTTCGGTCGCGGGCAACTTGCCCGACTACCGAATTCAGTCGGCGAATCCGGCAACGGAAACGATTCAAGTTTTGAATCACGGCTTGAACACCGGCGACTCGATCGTCTACGAGAACAACGGCAGCGGCGGCGTCAACAATGCGCCGATCACTTCACTCGACGGCCGGCAGTTCATCACCTACCCCCCAGGCACCACCCCGCAACTCGTGCTTCGCGAGTACAACGTCGTCGTCACCGGTCCGAACGACCTCGCACTGGGCAATCAGTTCGATTCCACCAGCGTTGACAAGGACGTCATCGATTTCGGCATCGCGCACCACTTCCAGAACGGCGACGCCGTCAAGTACATCCCGAATGCCTCGAGCCCGAATGCCACGCTCGATCCGAGTGCGGTCTACTACGTCCGCGTTCTGACGCCGACGAAGATCAAGCTCACGACGAGTTATGCACAGTCGATAATTCCTTTGTCCGATCCTCCGAGCGCACTGGGCACCGATCCGGCACTTCAGCTGTTCAGCGCGAGCGCCGTAAGGCCGGACAACAAGACCATCCGCATTCCGTTCTCGAATTTCGCCACCGATTCCGTGGTGACTTATCACTCCAAGCTGCCCACGCAGTTCACGAGTGCCGGCGTCAATGCATTCGTGGGTACCGACCCGGACACCGGCAGCCCCGTCATTCAGTTCGATTCGAGCGGCAACCCGGTGAACAACCCCGGGGCCAACAACATCGTGATCCCAGGCCACGGGTTCTCGAACGGTAGTTTCGTGACGTATCAGGGTAGCAACGTCAGCCCGCTGGTGTTCAACGCGACGTACAAGGTTTCGGTCATCGACGCGAATCAGATTCGACTTCTGAGTAGCTTCTCGGGGAGCGTGACTTTCACGAAGGGCACGCTCGGTAATCCGGATCGGGTCGTTCGCAACGATGCCGGTGGGAATTGGTTGGCGAGCGGCTTCGTGGTCGGGCAAACGATTACCATTTCGAGTGCCGGTGCCAGCAACGGCACCTACACGATTGCCGCGCTCTCGGGGAATCAGATCACGCTGAATACGAGCGGCACGGTATCGAATGGGACGAGCGCGACCGCGCTCGTGGAAGGGATCGTTCCGCTTTCCCCACAGAAGGCCGTCGCCTCGGATTGGAACGTGGTCAACACGCTGCAACTGGCCGGCACGCAGCCCATCGGCGGGCTCTTTCCGAGCAGTTCCTATTACGTGGTTCGGTCGAGTTCCACAGCGAGCATGACCTTCGCGCGAGCCGCCGTGAGCGGCACGACCGAGACCTTCGCGAAGACCGCCGTGACCGGATCCATGACGTTCGCCCGAAACGCTGGTGGCGACACAATCGTACGGGCCGCTGGGAACTGGCTCACCGATGGATTCTCAAACGGTCAGCAGATCACTGTCAGCGGTGCCACCGGAGGCAGCAACGGTACGTTCACAATCGCCAGCGTGACCGCCACGACAATCACACTGACGGTGGGCAACACAGTGACGGCGGGAACGAATGCCGGGGTCTCGGTTCGCAATATCAGCAACGGAGACAACACCTTCGCAGGCGACTCAATCACCCGTGGCGACGGCGTGAATTGGGCTTCGGATGGATTCGCGGTGGGCGAACAGATTACGATCTCGGGTGCCGCCGCGGCGAATAACGGCACCTTCACTATCACCGCACTCTCGGGTACGAGCCTCGTGATGAACCGCATCCGCGCCGTGACGGCGGGAGCGAGCGGTGGGGTCTTCGTCCAAGACATCACGGATGGCGACACCCTACTGGCCGGCGATTCGATCTCGCGCAACGACGGTGGCGACTTCGTGGCCGATGGTTTTGGAGCGGGCGATTCGATCATCGTGAGCGGAGCCTCGGCCGGAAATAACACTACGTTTACGATCGCAAGCGTCACCGCCAGCACGATCGTACTCACGGTTCGGCGGCAGGTCGTCTCCGAGACTCAGTCGCCGGTAACCGTGCGGGATGCCGACACCGGCAAGTTCCGGCTCTCGCTCACGAAGAATGGCCCCGCGCTCGCGCTGAGTACGACCGGCTTGAACCTGGGTTCAAACACGCATCAACTGGGAACGGAAGGGATCGACCTCAGCGGATTCTCGACCGCCGTCGGCACACTCGGCCTCTACATCGACATCACGACTTCCACGGTCGATACGAGTCACGGACCGCAGACGATCCTCGGTCCGGGCGGCATCCCTTTGAACGTGCTGACGCCGCCGATTGGCGATGGAATTTCCACGGCGTCCGCTCGCGGCTCGGGCGGCGGCTTCATCGGCGTCAACGGAAATACCTCCACAGTGAACGTGCTTCAGAACGTCGCGGCGTACCTCAATGCCGCGGAGGTGGTCGCCACGAACGACGTTTCCATCACGACGAATTCGTTGGCGAACACGGGCGGCAGCGCACGCAATGGCACCGGCGGCTTCGTCGCCGTCGGCACCTCAAATGCGAATGCCAACATCAACAACACGAATGCGGCCTCGGTCGGTCCCTTCTCCAATATCGAGGCGGGAAACAACTTCACGCTGTACGCTCAGACTTCGAGCAACCTCGGCACGGTGAGTGCCAGCTCGAGCGCGGGCGGGTTCGCTGCGGATGTAAGAGCCCGAGCATTCGCCAACGACACCTTCAATACCACGGCCACGATCGGCAACGACGCCTGTATCCGCGCTGGGAACAACCTCCAGGTTGCCGCCAATACGGATACGACCGGGTACACTACGGCCTACGCCGATGGCCGCGGTTTCGGCGGCGGCGGTTACGCCGATAGCGGGATCACGATCCCCGACACCGGTCCGACCACGACTCTCGTCGACGATCGCGCCGGCCTCAGTGCCGCCCGCGTGCAGGTCGCCGCGACCAACTCGAACGTGAACCTGAACACGCGCTCCGAAGGCTACGGGGCCGGGTTCGTCGGCGTTTCGAGGGACAACTCCTCCATCAACGCCAACTTCACGAACTCGGTACATCTCGCCCAGAAGACGAACGTGACGGGCGACGAGGGTGTCGACCTCCTCGCCAAGTCGAACAACGTGCGAACCTACGCGTACACCTTCGGCCGCGTCACGGGCCTGTTTGGGTACGTCTCGGCGGATTCGAACAACACCACGCGGCAAACTACTACCGTGCAGGGCGATTCGAACGCGCTCGTCACGGCCGGGCCGCGCGTGCCCGCCGATACCTTCCTCCAACATCCCGCCAATCCGACCCCAGACGATTACAACGCGGGCGGCTTGGTCGAACTCGCACTCTTCGCGGACACCACCGACGACAACGTGAATGTGTCGCGCGACGCCGACGTCAGTAAGCGGGCCCTCGCTGGCGGCGGCACCGGCGGCGAGTCGCACAACCCCCAGGTCCACAACATCCCGTTCAGTTCGAACGTCAAGATACTCTCGAACCCGGACCTCGATCCGACGTTGATCGTCGACGCGAACGGCAACATCGTCAGCGCGACCGGCGGCCTCACCGTTCGCACCCAGGCCAACGCGAACCAGAACTCCGGCCCGATTCTCGACCCGATCATCGTCGTCAACGACATCTCGAGCACGCAGGGCGGTCAGGTCTACTTCAAGAATCCCGCCGCGAAGCCGAACGGCGATTCGAGCAATCCGAACACCACGGGCAGCGGCGGCACGTGGGAATTCCTGAACACGCTCGGCGCGGTTCACATCATCAACTACTCGCCCAAGCCGCTCTTAATCAACAACATCAACGTGGTGAAGGGCGGAGCCGGCAGCAATTACGACGCGTACTTGCAGAGCTTGCTGAACTCGCTTACGTTCAACCTCCGGCGGTCGTCGGAGCCCACCGATCTGGACATCCAGAACCTCATCGGCTATGCAAACGAGCCGTTCTCGGACATCATCCTGAACGGACAAATCGACAACCCGATCGGCACCACGCTGATCAACAACGAGCGCGGCAGCATTTATTCCACGAAGGTCCGCGGCTCCACGATCTCCGATCCGCGCTACGCTTCGGTCGTCGGCACGGACGCGCGGCAGTCGTACGTTCGCAGTAACATCCTGACGATGCTCGCCCCGCAGGGGAGCATCGGCGACGGCGCGAAGCGCATCAACGTGGACCTCGTGGAAAGCGTGGTGGGCAAGCCCGACGCGGCCCTCCGCACGGTTCGCCGCACGCACCTCACCGCCGATGCGGGCACCAACGTTTACCTCGACGAATTCGGCGAGATGCGGCACCTGGAATCGCCGAACAACTTCATGGTGGTGAACAACGATCTCGTGCGTGCCACTGGTGGCAACGCGGACGTACTCATGCAAGGGGCCGTACAGGAACTCCAACTGGCAGGAAACGCGGGCCCGGTCATCATCGAAGCGCCCCAGATCGGCATCCGCGGCAACAACAACAACGACACGTTCAGCAACTTCTTCCATCCGGACAGCGGCTCCGCGACTGCGGGAACGGATCTGGGCGTGTTCGCCGATCCGACTCGGGCCACGCCGATTCCGAGCTTCTTCAACTTCCGCGGGCTCGACGCCTTCGGCAACCCGACACTTCCGGGACTCGTGGCCGGCGGCAACATCGTGCTCCAAGCCGCGAATCCGAACAACATCGCCGCCATTCAACTCGTGGACATCATCGGCATCACGAAGTTCCTGACGAACGTCGGCACGCACCTCGATGCCATCACGAGCGGCAACATCACACTCACGCAATCGGTGGGCGGCTACCGCGTGGGAACCGTGATCTCGACCGTGGGCGACACGACGCTGACCACGCCGGATGCGGGCGGAAACGGCCAGAGCATTCAACTTCTGAGCGGCGGGCAGATCGTCTCGCGCGGGGGAGTCGGAACGCCCAATGCGAATAGTCCGACACTGGCCCCGACGGTGGGCCTGACCGATGGCGGCTTCACGGGTGGTGGGCTCCTCGCAGGAACGTACTACGCGTTCTACACGTTCGCCTATCCGATCGGGATTGAGACGCCGGCGAGCCCGGCCTCGCTGCCGTTTGCTGTGGCTGCCGGGAACGTTCCGCAGATTGCCCTACCCGTACTCCCTGCCGGTGCCACGGGGATCAACCTCTACCTCGGTACCACCGCCATCGCCAGCGCGGCACAGCGCTATGCGTCGGGCATCACTGCAACGGTCTACACGCTCTCGGTCTTAGCTCCGGCGGGTGTCAATCCGCCAGCACTGCACGTTCCCACCGCCGCAGCGACGGTCGATCCGACTGGCGGGAACATGACGGGCGTGACGGGCAACCTCGCCGCCGGAACGTATTTCCTCTTCTACACGTTCACCTACGTCGGCGGTGCGGAATCGGCCGCGAGCCCGGCGTCGCCATCCTTCACCGTGTCGGGCGGCAACATCCCGCGCGTCTCGCTGCCGCTCATGCCCGTGGGTTCGACGGGCTACAACCTATACCTCGGCTCGACCACCACCGCGAGCGCTTCGCGGCTCTACCAAGCCGGGGTCACCTCGGCGGCGTTCAATTTGTTGAACGTCGCAGTGCCCAACTCCATCGCGCCGCCGGCTGGAACGCCTGCCACGAACGCGCCGACGGCCCAACCGACAGTCAACCCCACGGGTGGGGCGGGTGTCGGCACGCTGGCGAGTGGAACCTACTTCGTGACGTTCACGCGAATCGTCGGCGGACTCGAATCGTTCCCGAGCCCGAACTCGGCCCCGTTCACGGTCAGTCTCGGGAACGTCCCACGCGTCACTCTGCCCGCACTGTCGGGCGGTGCGACTGCGTACAACGTGTACCTCTCGGATGCCACTGCTCAGAGCGGTACGGCAATCCGGTACGCCACCGGAATCGCGAGCACGACGGTCGATCTGCCGAGCGAGCCGAGTTCGGGTGGGTTGCCGCGCACGTTGGGGAATGTGGCGACCGGCCCGGTGACCGTCGATCCGACGGGCGGCAATAACTTGAACATTCCGTGCGATCCCGGCAGCAACTCGGACGGCACCCTCGCCGCCGGCCGCTACTACCTCCTGTACACGATCGTCTATCCGTCCGGCGTCGAGACGTTCGCAAGCCCGGCCTCGCTCACCTTCACGGTGAACGCGATGGACATTCCAAAGGTCACGCTGCCGCCACTGCCGGCGTGGGCGACGGGGTACAACATCTACCTCTCAGATGCCGCGGGCAATCCCGGCACCGCGACCCGCTACCTCAGCAACATCATCAACTCGAGCTTCTACTTGTTGACCGCGGCGTTGAACACGGGCTTGCCGGCTCCGATCTACAATTACGCTCCACTGCCGCCGACGGTCAACGCCACGGGTGGGAATGCTTACGGCGGGGATTTGCTGCCCGGCACCTATTTCGTGCAGTATTCGTTCGCCTATCCGGGGGGTGTGGAGACGTCGCCGAGCCCGGCATCGCTGCCGTTCGCAGTGGTCGCGGGCAACATTCCGCAGGTCTCGCTGCCCCCGCTGCCCGCCGGGGCGACCGGCATCAACGTCTACATTTCCGATCCGCAAGCGAACCCCGGCAGTGCGACGCTTTACGCCACGAGTATTGTTACCGCGACGTTCAACTTGAAGCGCGACGCGCTCGCCGGGCTCACCATTCCTCCGACGATCGACGTGCCGAGCGCGGCACCGACGATCAATCCGACGGGCGGCGGGTCCGTCTTGGGCAACCTCGCGCCGGGCACCTACTTCGCGCTTTACACCTACACGAACCAGGACGGCGCAGAGACGTTCGCCAGCCCCAACTCGACGACCTTCACGGTGAGCGCGGGCAACATCCCCCGCATCGCGTTGCCGCCGCTACCCATCGGCATGACCGGCTACAACCTCTACCTTTCGGATAGCACCGCTCGCGCCGGGTCGGCCACACGCTACGCAAGCGGCATCATCGTTCCCGGATTCAACCTCGCGATCGCGGCACCGATCAACGGGATTCGGCCCACATACCCGAACGTGCCCATCACCGCGCCGATGGTCCAGGCCTTCGGAGGTGGCACGACCGGCGGCGCACTCGCCGCAGGCACCTACTTCGTTCGCTACACCTTCGTCGATGCTTACGGGAACGAGACGTTCGAGAGCCAGACATCGGCGCTGTTCACAGTGGTGAACGGCTACATTCCGCAGGTCCAGTTCCCGCCGCTGCCCGTCGGCGTCGTGGGAATCAACCTCTACGTGTCGAACAGCACTGCGACGGTCGGAACGGAGACGCTGTACGCGGCTGGGATCACACCGACGACGTACTTCATGCGAACGGCGAATCCACCGGTGGGAGTTGCAGCCCCGAGCCGGAACGCCGCAGGCATCGCCGCCACGGTGATTTCCACGGGTGGTGGCATCGCGGGCGGTTCGTTGGCCGCGGGCACCTACTTCGTTCAGTACACGTTCACGACGCCGACCGGGGAATCGTTCCCGAGTCCGGCCTCCGCGAACTTCATCGTGGCGGCAGGGAATGTCCCTCGCGTCGCGCTGCCCGTGCTTCCGCCATGGGCGACGGGTATCAACCTGTACCTTTCGAATGCAACCGCCACGACGGGTTCGGCGACCGGCTATGCCGCTGGGATCAAGGCCGGCACCTACGATCTTTCGCGCGGCGTGCCGGTCGGTGGCGTCGCACCACCCGCAAGCGTCGTCCCGACGAGTAAGCCTACTGTGAACGCGACTGGTGGCGGTGCCTTCGGCGGTCGGCTCGCTGCGGGAACGTACATCGCTTATTACACGGTCTCCTTCGCGAACGGAGTCGAGTCGGCCGCGAGCCCGAACTCCACGCCGTTCAGCATCCTGATCGGCAATGTGCCGCGTATTTCACTCCCGACGCTGCCGAGCGGAGCGACCGGATTCAACGTCTACCTGGGCGACCCGAGCGCGACGCCCGGTTCGGCGATCCGCTACGCCACGGGCATCACGACGGCCACGTTCAACTTCCAGAACAACGCCATCGTGGTTCGCCCCACCGATGGCACGGTGGTCGTGGCTCCGACCGTCAACCCCATTGGCGGCGGCGTCTCCGGCGGGCGGCTCGCGGCGGGCACCTACTATGCCTTCTACACGTTCAACTACAACTTCGTACCGAGCATTTACGAAACGTCGGCGAGCCCACTCTCTCCGCCGTTCACCGTGGCGGCGGGGAACGTTCCGATCTTCCAGATGCCGCTGTTGCCGGTCGGCCTGCTGCCGACGGGCGTGACGAGTTACAACATCTACCTCACGGATTCTTCGGGGAACGTCGGAAGCGGCACGCGGTACATCTCGGGCATTACGGGTGCGACGCTCGCGCTCACGAACGCGGTCGTCCCGGGTTCGCGGTTGGCTCCCGTCACGAACGCCGGTTCGACGGGTGCCGTGGTCTCGCCGGGCCGCGGCGGCAGCACCGGTGGGACTCTTCCAGTGGGCAACTACTTCGTGCAGTACACCTTCGCGTTCCCGAACGACGTGGAATCGTTCCCGAGCCCGATCTCAAACGTCTTCACCCAGGCGGCGGGAAGCATACCTCAAGTATCGATGCCGCCTCTGCCGGCCGGCGCACTCGGGTACAACATTTACCTGTCCGATGCTTCGGCCACACCCGGCACCGCGACTCGCTATGCCAGTTTGATCGCGACGCCGTTCTACAACTTGATGAATGGCACGCCGGTGCTCGGCGTAAACCATCCGGCTACTTTCTCGGCACTCACCGCGCCGTCGGTGGTTGCCACGGGTGGAGGCAGCACCGGCGGCACGCTCGCGCCGGGCAACTACTTCCTGATTTACTCGTTTATCTATGGGACGGGCGCGGAGTCGCTGCCGAGCCCGACCTCGAACGCATTTGCCGTTAGCGCGGGGAACATCCCGCAGGTTTCGCTGCCTCCGCTTCCCAACGGAGCGACGGGTTACAACGTGTACCTGTCGAACGCGACGGGAACGGCGGGCTCGGCGAATCGATACGCCGCTCGAATCACCGCGCCGTTGTTCAACCTGAGCGGTCCGGCTCCGGTCGGCCCGATCAACCCGACGATCGACAACTTCGCCGTATCGGCACCCACGGTGAATCCCACCGGCGGCGGCTCGAATGGCGGGAGCCTGCTCCCCGGAACGTACTTCGCCTACTACACGTTCTCGTTCCCGAGTGGGACCGAGACGTTCGCGAGCCCGAACTCGCTTCCGTTCACCGTGGCGGCCGGGAACATTCCGCAGATCGCCATGCCGCCGTTGCCGGTCGGTGCGACGAGCTATCGCATCTACCTTTCAGACGACGTGGCAAACGCGGGTTCGGCGCGGCTTTATGCCGCGGGCGTGACCGCTTCGCCGTACAACCTCGGTGCGAATGCACTGGCTGGCCGCATCTTCCCCCAGGCTGTCAATGCCTGGACGGCGATTCCGATCGTGAATACGACTGGAGCCGGCTCCAGCGGCGGATCGCTCGCCGTCGGAACGTACTTCGTCTACTACACGTTCTCAAGTGCATCGGGTCTCGAATCGTTCCCGAGTGCGAACTCGGCGAACTTCACCGTGGCCGCGGGAAATCGTCCGACCGTGGTTTTGCCTGCGATGCCAGCGTGGGCCACGGGCATCAACTTGTACATCTCGAACCCGCTGGCCCAACCCGGTTCGGAGATTCTCTACGCCTCGGGAATCAACTCCACTTCCTTCACGCTTTCAATTGCGGGCAAACCTGCGGATAACAGCCCCGTGCCGCTCGTCAACGCGACCGGAGGCAACGGTGCCGGGACGGCCGGCAAGCTCGCGCCGGGCACCTACTTCGCCTTCTTCACGTTCAACAATGCAGTCGGTTCCGAAGTCTATGCCAGCGGGAGTTCCGCGCCGTTCACGGTGGCCAGTCTCGGCGACGTGCCGCGCGTTTCGCTCCCGACGCTTCCGCCTTGGGCCTCGAGCTTCAACATCTACGTCTCGAATAATTCGGCGGGGCTCGGCTCGGCCACGCCGTACGCCTTCGGCATCACGACCCCCGTTTACGACCTCGCGGCGGCTCAGCACTCCGGCGGCGTCACCACGCTGCTCGTCGGCGACGACTTCACCCTCCCGGCCGACGCACAGATGCTGGCCCGCCAGCGCGTTATCGTTCACGGCGACTTCGCCGACACCAACCCCGCCCACACCGCGTCCAACGATCCGGACATGGGAACCGGCGCGACAATGAACATCTTCTCGGGCATCGTCGCCCCGAACGTGCTGCTCCAGGGCGAAGGCGATAACGACACCTTCAACGTGCAGGTTACGGCACCCGGATCGACCGTGACCTTCGATACGGGTGCCGGCGCGAACGTGCTGAACTTCGGAAGTCGCCAGACCACGATCGGCGGCATTGCCGACAACCTCCAGGGCTACGAGTTCGTGCTCGGCAGCGGCAACGATACGCTCAACATCGACGATACCGCGAGCCCCGGGCCGAAGAACGGCTTCTTCACGGCCATCCCGACGCCGCCGCTACTCAACGCCCCGAGCGGCACGATCACCGGCTTGAACATGGGGCCGCTCGGCTTCAACTACAACGGCCTCAGCAACCTCAACGCCTACCTCGGATCGGGGGGCACGACGCTGCCGTTGAGCCCGATCGGTAACTCCGTGAACGTGAACGTGCCCGCAGGTTTGAACCTGCCTGCCACCACGACCATCTTCGCGGGAACGTCCAACAACGACCTCGTCACCAGTAACTGGGGTTCGAACCACAACACGATCCTGAACTTGTACCAGTTTGAATCTGGGACCGCGACTGTCGGCAACGACGTGACCGGAACCGTGAACTTCGGTTCGGGTACCCTCCAAACCGTGACCGTGGCCAACTCGCTGACGCCGGGCAGCATCTTCAACGCGTCCAACATCGACGCGATGACGGTGGGGCCGAACGCGAGGACCGTGGGTAAGAATCTCGCGGGCCAATTGAACGTACTCGGCCGTCTCGGCTCGCT
>JAYTUG010000382.1:0-5551 GCA_043744695.1 Gemmataceae bacterium | reverse complement strand
CGACCCTTGGCGGCATTTTGGGAGCGCCGGGAGACGAACGAGTCCGGACAGCACCGCCACCGGATGGCGGCGTGATTACAAACCATGTACCGCACCCCAGATCGGGACGGATGAGTACCTGATCGTAGAGGTGCCAAAAGTGGTTGGTTGGCTCGTTCGGGTTGTGAAAGTAATGCGTGCCGGGTGGCCCCGAGGATTGGTCGCCGAAACAAGCCCACATCGGGTTGTAGAAGCAATTGTGATCTTTTCGTGCTTTAAGCGCGCTGACTGTTCGGAGCAGGTCTCGCGTCATGATCGAGTGAAGAGCTTGCGTGCCCACGACCCCAGCTTCGTATGGGTTCATGTTCAGATCGCCGATGAGAATCGTTCTGGTGTGGCCTGCCCTTTCCTCAGTTCTCCGAATGGAGTTGGCTATGGTCGTCGCTTGTAACGCACGTCCAGACTCTGTCCCAACCGTCATGCGATCGACCAAGTGGACGCCCGCAAGCAACACGGGATCCGTGCCCGGAAACTGGACTTCACGCAAGGTGAGCTTGCCATCTAAGTCGTTGAATCGATCCTGTATCCTCTCCCCATCGAGCCTCGTCCAAAGTTTGATCTTGCGGCTCCGCGAGGGCGGGCAAACATACTTACCAGCTCCTCCGGCATTCAATGCGCTCGCGATCCGCGCTTCTTCAATGCGACACTCGGCGAACAGGAGCAGGTCGATGGAATATTGCTGGACCAGGCGGGTCAGCGAGTCGCAAATCGAACTCGCCCGGGCGTCGCGGTTCGACTCTTGCCGCCCGTACAAATTCCAGAACAGTATGCCAGCCATCGGTTCTCGCAGCACGTTCGTAGAATGACACTTCCCTTAACTCGTTAGAAGTTTACCCGATGTCCGACGACCTCTCCAACTCCCTTCCCACCGTCACGCTCAAGATCGAGCGGCGATCGTCGCACCCGTGGATCTTCCAGAAGATGATCGAGAAGCCCGCGGGGCGGATCGCGCCGGGCACCGTCGTGGACATTCGCGATCGCGGCGGAAGCTGGGTCGGTCGCGGCTTCTACAACGGGCACTCGCGCATCTCTCTCCGGCTGCTCACCAGCAATCCCGATGAACAGGTCGATGCCGCGTTCTTCGCCAAGAAGCTCGGCGCGGCCGTCGCCTTTCGCCGCGACGTGCTCAAACTCGATGCCGTCACCAACGCGTACCGCCTCGTGCATTCGGAAGGCGACGATCTCAGCGGGCTCGTCGTCGATCGCTTCGGCGACACGATCGTGCTCGAGTTCTTCGCCGCCGGGATGTTCAAGCAGCGCGGCGCGATCATGGACGCGCTCACGGTTCACTACCCGAATGCCAAGTTCTACTGGTTCGCGGAAGAGCACGTGGGGAAGCAGGAATCGTTCGATTGCCGGGCTCCGGAGCCCCCAGCACCGGACGTGATTCTCGAGAACGGCTTGAAGTTCCGCGTCGCGCCCGGCAGCAAGCACAAGACCGGCTTCTTCCTCGATCAGCGCGACAACCGCCAGCGCCTCTCCGAGTTCTGCGGCGGCAAGCGCGTGCTCGACATCTGCTGCAACTCCGGCGGCTTCGGCGTCTATGCCAAGGCCCTCGGCAACGCGAACGAAGTCGTCGGCCTCGACCTCGATGAAGGCGCGCTCGAACTGGCCAAGGCGAATGCCAAGCTCAACAACGCGAACGTCCGCTACATCCAGGCCGACTTGTTCCCCTGGCTGCGCGACGCGATTCCCAACGGCGAGCGCTTCGATGTCGTCGTGCTCGACCCGGCAAAGCTCACCCGCGATCGCGAGTCGGTCGATCTCGCGCTCAAAAAATACTGCGATATGAACCGCCTGGCACTTCAAGTGGTCGCGCCGGGCGGCATCTTCCTCACGTGTTCGTGTACGGGGTTGGTGCGGGAGGAAGACTTCTTAGAGTCGATTCGCCGCGGGGCATGGCAAGCGGGCCGCTCGCTGCAAATCTTCCACGTCGGCGGTGCTGGCGGGGATCACCCGTTCTTGCTCAGCGTCCCCGAAGGCCGCTATTTGAAGGCCGTGTTCGCACGGGTGACGTGAAGCCCCTGTTTTGTTCTCGCGGATCGTGCTAAAGTATTGTCTCGGTGTCGCTTCCGGAGGGGGATGGTTCATGGAGCTCGGGGTGGACCGGGTGCTGGTCGTGGTCGGCCGCACCCGGCACAAGATGGTCGTGGCCGAGCTGCAAGAAGCGGTCAAGCGCGGGGCCAAGTTCATCGAACTGCGCCTGGACTTCCTGGCGAAGGCCGTGGAGTTCAAGCGACTCCTGCCGTGCAAGTTGTGCCCGTGGGTGGCCACGCTGCGCCGGCCGACCGATGGCGGCCGCTTTCCCGGCACCGAGCCCGAACGCCAAATCATCCTTCGCCAGGCCATCGTCTCCGGTGCGTTCGACTGGGTCGATCTGGAAACGGACATCGCCAACGCGATCCCGCGGTTCGGCCCCGTCAAACGAATCATCAGCTACCACAACCTCACCGAGACACCTCAGAACTTGGACGAGATCTACGCCGCCATGTTGAAGCAGGACGCGGACGTCCTCAAGATCGCGGTCCTGGCTCAGAGCCCGAACGACGTGGCCCGCGTGCTGCGCCTTCAGAAGGCCGCCCCGAAGCCGACCGTCGCCTTCTGCATGGGCGACATCGGCCAACCGAGCCGCTTTCTCTCGCTCAAGTACGGAGCCCCGTTCATCTATGCCGCGTTCAACAAGGAACGCGGCATCGCGCCCGGACTGCCCAGCATGGAAGAACTCAAGTCCACGTACCCAGTCCGATCGATCAACGCGGAGACGAAGGTCTTCGGCGTGGCCGGCGATCCGGTCGGGCACAGCCTCGGGCCGCTGCTCCACAACCACATGTTTCAGCGGCTCAAAGTGAACGCGGTGTACCTGCCGTTCCGGGTGCCGCGCGGTCAGTTCCCACAAGCGGTTGAAGAGTACGAAGAGATCCCGGTTCACGGGTACAGCGTGACGATCCCGCACAAGGAAGCCGCCGCCCAATTGGCCCGCGAGAAGGAACCGAACGTCGAGACGACCGGGGCCGCGAACACGCTGGTTCGCCGCGACGACGGCAAGTTCTCGGCCGCCAATACCGACTACGCGGCAGCGGTCGATTCGCTCAAATCGTTCCTCGCCCAGAAGGCCCAGGACGGACCGGTGCCGCAGTTGAGCCAGATGTCCGTGTTGGTGCTCGGTGCCGGTGGGGTGGCCAGGGCCGTCGCCCATTCGCTGCACCGGGAGGGTAGCCAGATCACGATCACGAGCCGCACCGAAGACCGCACGCAGAGGCTGGCCGAGGAAGTGAAGTGCAAGGCCGTGGATTGGCACGCCCGGCACAACGTCACGTTCGACGTGCTCATCAACTGCACGCCGGTGGGCATGCATCCGAACGTGGACGAAGCACCGGTCCACTTCAGCGTGCTGAAGCCCGGCGTCATCGTTTTCGACACGATTTACAATCCGGAAACGACACTGCTCATACGCGAGGCTCGCTCCCGCGGTTGCGAGACGATCACCGGCGTGGACATGTTCGTACGCCAGGCTGCTCGGCAATTCGAGCTGTTCGTCGGCCAGACGCCGGACCAGGCGACGATGCGCGGCATCGTTCGCAAGGCGCTCTCCCCGCTGACGCGCGCCATCGACTCGACGAACGTCGAAGCCGCCGGCGAGAATACGGACGAACCGGCTTGATGCTTTCTTTTGAACCACGGAAAACACGGAAAACACGGAATCAGAAAAAAGTTAGAGTGCTGCTCACTCCCTCAGTTTTTCATTCCGTGTGTTCCGTGTATTCCGTGGTGAAGATCTCGAGCTGAACCCGAACTGTCGCGTGAACCATGCCTCGCACTGCCCGCATTAGCCGAACCACTGCCGAGACGGCCATCGAACTCGACCTGGACCTCGATGGTACGGGGCAGGTCGAGATCGCCACCGGCGTCGGCTTCTTCGACCACATGCTCACGCACCTCGGCAAGCACGGGCTCTTCGACCTCAAGGTGAAGGCGAAAGGCGACCTCCACATCGACGCGCACCACACCGTCGAAGATGTCGGCATCTGCTTTGGCAAAGCGCTCGTGCAGGCTCTGGGAGACAAGGCTGGCATCCGCCGGTACGGCGACGCCACGGTGCCGATGGACGAAGTGCTGGCCACCGCCGCCGTGGATATGAGCGGTCGACCGTTTTTGGTCTGGAACGCGAACGTGCCCAACGAATTGCTCGGAACCTTCGCTTCGCAACTGGCCGAGGAGTTCTGGCGGGCGGTCTCTTCCGCGGGCGTCATGAATTTGCACGTCGTCGTGCATCACGGCCACAACACGCACCACATCGTCGAGGGAATTTTCAAGGCGTGTGCCCGGGCGCTGCGGCACGCGGTCGAACTCGACCCCCGAGCCAGCGGCATTCCCTCGACCAAAGGCGTGTTGTAACGCTCACTCTTTCTCGAACAGCGCCTGCACGAAGCTGTCCGGGTCGAACGTTTCCATGTCGTCGATTTGTTCGCCGACGCCGATGTACTTCACGGGCATTCCGAGCTTCTGCTTGATGGCGAAGATGGCTCCGCCCTTCGCCGAGCCGTCCAGCTTCGAGAGAATGATACCGGTACACTTCACGGCCTTCGAGAATTGCTCCGCCTGCGTGAGCGCGTTCTGGCCCGTCGAGGCGTCGAGCACGAGCAGCACTTCGTGCGGGGCTCCCGGGATCAGCCGCGTCACCACTTTGTGAATCTTTTCCAACTCGCGCATGAGGTGGGTTTGCGTGTGGAGCCGACCGGCGGTGTCGACGATGAGGACGTCGTATTGCCGAGCCTTGGCCGCCTCGCACGCATCGTGAGCGACCGAGGCCGGATCGGAGCCTTGCTGCTGTTTGATGATGTCGCAGCCGATGCGTCCGGCCCAGACGGTGAGTTGTTCTACGGCCGCGGCGCGGAAGGTGTCGCACGCCGCCACCGCGACCTTCTTCCCTTCGCTTTGCAGGCGGTTGGCGAGCTTCGCGATCGAGGTCGTCTTCCCCGAGCCGTTCACTCCGGCAATCATCACGACTGTGGGGCCGCTCGGTGCGTAACTGATTCCCGGCGACGATTCGCTGAGCAGGTCGCGGAGCTCGGCTTTCACGAACGCGAGCACTTCGCCGGAGATCTCCTTGTCGCGGAAGGCTTGCCTCACGCGCTCGACAATGGTGGCGGTGGCTTGGGTGCCCACGTCCGCCAGGTAGAGTCGCTTTTCGAGTTCGTCGAGGAAGGTCTGATCGACTTTGCCTTTGCCGCGGAGGAGGTCGAAGACGCCGCCGAACACGCCGGCGGTCTTGCTCAGCCCGCTCTTGATCTTCGAAAAGAACCGTCCGAGCACGATGGAACTCCGTGGTAGCTGTGGTGGGACATTGTATATGAGACGGCAAAGGTGAGCCGAGTTGCGTAAGCGACCGGGTGATGGCCGGGAGGCGCTCCGTGTGTGCCAACCATTCTTGGAGTTTCCCAGATCGACCTCCGGATGAGGGCTTCCACACGGTGGAAACACGAGGTGAGGTCGAGAGTGACCACATAGAAGT
>JAYTUG010000381.1:0-5561 GCA_043744695.1 Gemmataceae bacterium | reverse complement strand
ACCATGAGCGAATCCAGCACTCGCCGCTGCCGCGGTCCATAGCGATCTCGCCATCGGGGAAAGTCGATGCGAAATGCCGCCTGGTCGGGAACCTCGCTACGCGTGTTGTCAGCCAGCGCCTCGACCAGGTCGTCGTCCTCGCGGGGCTGATCGTCGAGCGTGCCGATCGCGAAACCGTGACGGACCCGGGCCACCGGCGACATCACGTCTTGAGACGATTCCGATCCGGTGAGCCGTCGTCCCGATCGTACCGCTTGGCTGCACCGGAGAGCGAGCGTGGTGATGAACGTGGCCGGATCCTTTCCTCGGTGGGTGAGCGCGAGAAAGTGCTTCCAGGCGAGAGCGAGTATCTCGGCGATCAAATCGGAGCGGGTATCCCGGCAGTGGATGTGCCGCAGGGAGTACTGGGCATGGGCCCGGAACCGGGGCAGGTGTTTGAGAAACTGTTGGGTGATCCCGGGGACGGTGGATTCCCGATCGGCCTCGAGTGTTGCGGCCACAGGTGAACTCCTTGTCGGCGTCCCCTCGGCCGCGAGGAGGGCCCTTGCGGGTAAGTAGTCCACCCGCGGCCGCAGGGCAGCGGGATGGTGGTCGCGACAACGTGATGCCGGCTCCTCTCCCAGATATGGTGACCAGAAAAGAGGTTGAATTTAGGTAGAAGGCGAAGGCGAATGGAGCGTTTGGCATCAGTTGACTCCCAGACGGCGACAATCCGCATACCCTGTTGGCCGGGTCGGTCATCGTCCCTATCCAGGAGGCGGTGTTCGGCTGGGGGAGGGCCGAACCGCTTTCGCTCGCCACGAGGCGCGCTGCTGCCGACCGCCACCGCCACAAGGAACTGTTTACCGTGTCCGACGTCCGACACTTCCGACACTTCCGACACTTGCGAACGCGACGCATTCGAAAATGGCGACGACGAGGATGAAGTCAGCTCCGACAGTTGGGTCGAAGCTCCTCCTGCCGGTACACCGATTCCAAGCGGAGCATGCGGCGCAGCCATCATCTAGTAATCGGCTTGCGGCGAAAAATTGCAAAGCACGAAAAGCAAGTGTCGGAAGTGTCGGACGTAGGATGCTTGCAACAACACGCCGTGGAGCCGAGTCGAGGCGTGGTTTCGCCGGGTACACAAGCCGAGAGCGAGTGTCGGACGCTCAGGTCAGCGTCGGAAGTAACCAACCACAAGGCGGCACCGTCGAAAGTCGGGCGTTGCCGCGCGAACAACCGCGGACCACGCCGATGCCGCTTGACACTTCGTGATGCGGGTGGAGGTCGGATGATGGTGGCGCGTGTGGACAACGACAAGTGTGAAACCGGCTCGCGAGGCGTAGCGTCAGTTCGACTCCGCCTTGAACCCAGCTGTGCTATTCTCGAAGCGTAGCGCACGGGCGGACAAGCCGCCCGCGGCACCCCTGATTGGCTCGCATTTCGCCACTTGATCGGCTATCGTGAAACTTTCCCCGAGCACTCTCCCATGCTCCTCGTCGGTCGACAGACCACCCGTACGTGCCAGACGCTCGATCGACGGGCGTTTCTGCAAGTCGGCGCGTCGTCAGTTCTCGGGCTGTCTCTCGCGGACTTGCTGAAGTCAGGTGAGAAGTCGGGACATACGCCGGGTTCCGCGAAGTCGGTCATCCTACTCTGGCTGTGGGGCGGTCCGAGCCAACTCGACACCTTCGACCCGAAGCCGAACGCGCCCCTCGATTATCGCGGGCCGTTTGGCACCATCCCCACGAAAATCCCCGGGGTCCGCTTTTGCGAACTCTTCCCGCAACTCGCCGGGCACACGGACAAACTCGCCGTAGTGCGAACGCTCACGTCGCAATCCACCGATCACGGCATCGCGGGCACGATCGGGCTCACGGGTAGTGCCGCGGGCGGGACGGGTCTCGACGGTAAGCCGCTGCAAGGCTCCTCGCGGCCGGCACTCGGCTCCGTCGTGGCGAAGGCTTCCGGCCGAAAAACCGGACTGCATCCGTTCTTCGTTGTCGGCGGCAAACTGCATCAGGGGAAGAAGGCGATCATCGGCGAAGGCGGCGGGCCGCTCGGTGCCGCGTTCGACCCCTTCCGCCTCGAATACGATCCCGCCACCGGCACGAAGATCCCGGCCCTGCAACTTCCCGAAAATCTAACGCCCGAACGCCTCGCCGATCGCCAGACGCTGCTCAACGCGATGAGCAAGATGGAACGCCGCACGGAGGAACTCGCGACCGCCGGCGCCCTTGACGACTACCGTACCCGAGCGCTGGCTATGCTCACCAACCCCGCGTCGGCCGCGCTCTTCGATTTGTCGAAGGAACCGTCGGCACTCGCCGATCGCTACGGACGCACTCGCTTCGGCCAAAGCTGCCTGCTCGCACGCCGACTCGTCGAGGGCGGCGTGCCCTTCGTGCAGGTGAACTGGAGCGATCACGTCGAGGCGGAGGAAGACGCCGGCGACGGCGGCTGGGACCACCACTACCGCAACTTCCAGATCATGCAGGACCGCCATGCCATGTGGCTCGATCAATCGATGTCCGCGTTGCTTGGCGATTTGCACGAACGCGGCTTGCTCGCTTCGACGCTCGTGCTGGCGGTGGGCGAGTTCGGCCGTTCGCCGAAGATCAACGACAAGGCGGGCCGCGACCACTGGCCCGGCTGCTACTCGGCGCTCCTGGCCGGCGGAGGCATCGCCGGGGGCCGCGTCGTCGGCACGAGCGACGCCCGCGCCGAGAAGCCCGCCGACACGCCGCTCACCCCCGCCGATCTGAACGCCACGGTGCAGCACCTGGTCGGTTTGACGAGCGAGCAAATTACGTCGATTGGATTGACAACGGTGGGAAGGGTGATCGAGGAGTTGTTTTGAAAGAAGTCGCTACAGAGTCACCGAGAGCAAAGAGAAAACACCGAGCGATCATGATGGTTCGAAAACAACTCGTTCCTCTGTATTTCTTCTCTCTGTGCTCTCTGTGTGTCTGTAGTGAAAAATCTCCGGCAGCCGAGCCCGTTCGTCTCACGTCCGATGGTTCGTTCAAGCATCATCTGCAGTGGTCGCCGGACGGCAAGCGGTTCCTCTTCACCCGCATTCATCAGGGGAAGATGGCCCTCTGGACGATGCCCGCCGAGGGCGGCGAAGCCAAGCGCCTGCTGCCCCACCACGATCAACCGCACTTCGACGGCCACTGGTCCGCGGACGGCAAACGGATCGCATACGTCTTCGATCAATTGCAAGGCACCGATGGCAAGCTCGCGATCCACTCCTGCGCAGCGGACGGCACCGACGACAAAGTGCTGGTGCCGCACAAGGCGTTCGAGGAGTCGCCGCGGTGGAGCCCGGACGGGAAGCTCGTGCTCTGGGTTTCGACCCGCGACGGCAACCCGGAGCTTTACACCGTGACCGCCGACGGCAAGGAGATCAAGCGACTGACCAATGAAGTGGCGATTGATCTGCACCCGGCGTGGAGCGCGGACGGCAAGAGGATCGCCTTCGCCAGCGGCCGCACGGGCAAGCAGAAGATCTTCACGATGGACGCCGATGGTTCGCAGGTGAAGAAACTGACGGACGGCGAGTTCCTTGATTCGTGGCCGGCGTGGCGGCCTGACGGCAAACAGATCGCGTTCGTTTCGAACCGCACCGGCAACTACGAAGTGTGGCTCATCAATGTCGACGGCATGGGCATCGTGAATTTGACGAACAAGAAAGCGCAGGACACGTCGCCGGCGTGGAGCCGGGATGGCAAAAAGCTGGCGTTCATCTCGACCCGCGACGGCGGCAGCGATGTGTATGTGATCGAAGTGAAATAGAGTGCCTTCTTCCCCAGATGCAGCAGCATCTCGCGTTGCCGTAATGCTTGCATTTGCCGCAAGCTGCCGCAGATCTCCAGGTCCACGAAGTCCTTCACGCCCAAAATGTGATCGTCGAAGAACTGGTTGAACGCGGCGGGATCCATTTCGACTTCCAGCCACAGCTACGAGTGGTCCTCGTTGGAGAAAGATGTTCCTGGCCACGACGATCATCGGGGATCCGTGTGCGGTTTCCGATTTGGGACTACTTCTCCTCTTCCCCGATTAGCTTGATCGCCTCGTCGGTGATCTTCTCGGCCTCCGCCCACTTGCCCGCTTGTACCGCCGGGCCGAGTCGTTGCATTAGCTTGATGATGGGCGCAACGTCCTGACCGTCGCGCTGCATTTGCTCCACTCGCTTCTGGATTCGCAGGATCTTGCCGGCGAGTTGCGGCGGAAGCCCAGGAGGTCGGTGTTCGACTTTGGGACGCTCCCCCGGTTTATCGAGTTGCTCCGCGGCACTGGCGTAGCGCTTGCGGACGAACGCCTTCATCGAGTCGACAATGTCGTCGTAACTCCGATCGTTGGGAACGGTGGCACGCCGGTGGGGAAAGGGGTCCGTCTTCAGGTCGTTCTCGATCAACTTGTACTTCGCGTCGATGAGCTTGCAAAGTCGCTCTGGTTCAAACGACTTGTCAAGGATCTTGCGGGCCTCCTTGCGGTAGCGATCCAGGAGTACCGGGTCGGCAATAATGCGTTCGAGAAGAGGATTGGGTCCGCCGGTCGCCGGCACCGGCCAGGCCGCGTGCCAGTCGGCATGGACCTGGATCTTGTCGAAGGCCGTTTCGCAAAACCCGACGTCCAGATCCCACGGAAGATAGCGCCAGCGGTCGTGTTTGCCGTCGTGGTACAAGAAATAGTTGTGCGGGTTCCACCCCGTCAGTTGATCGAACGCTCCCGAGAACAGCATGACTGCTGTGACGCGGAGGAAGTCATCGACCTCCATCATCGAGTCGAGTGTCTTCGCGAACTCTTTTGGCGCAGTCTTGTCGATCAGTTTAATGAACTGGACCAACCGGGCGGGTTCCTTCTTCGCGGACTTGGTCTTTGGCTCGAACGTTTTCCGATAGAGGGCCGGGTCGTCACCCAGGAACTGAAGGTTGCAACCCGGTCCCCCTTGGTCGACCTTGAACAGGGAACCGCTCGCGTCGGGCAAATGGTTTGCGATGAACGACTCGTCGATCCGCTCCACATTCACGTAAACGCCCCGGTACTCTTTGTTCACGTAAAGTTTGGCGTAGTTGCAGCGATGCGTTTTGACCCCGTGGTCGCGAAGAATCTCGGTGATGATCGGCTCGCTGAACAGACTGCCGAACTGGATCCCGTTGTCGAAGGAGGCTTGCCGCAACCCGAAGAATCGGCGATCCTTGTCGAACTTGATCAGGAAGCTTCGCTTGTGGGTCTGTTTCGGATTCGAGGAACTGTTGCCTTTAAAGCGGACCGACACGTTCTCGACCGAGATATCCCGCCACCTGAAAGACGCGGGCACTTCGATGAGTTCCGGTAACGCCGCCAGCATGCGCTTCATGTCTTTTTCTGCGACGTCCAAGTGGACCGACTGGACCTGGTCCTGTTGATAAAAGGCGGCCATGGCCTTATCGTCGTCCAGCCCACGTCCTGACGGTTCCGGTTTTGTCGAGGGCGTGTTCGGCGTCAGGCAGTTCTCCCCTTTAGCGACAATTAGAAATCCCTCCATTCATTTGGTCGCTACCGGTTCGGGTTCCGCAGGCGTCTTCGCCCCC
>JAYTUG010000380.1:0-5564 GCA_043744695.1 Gemmataceae bacterium | reverse complement strand
GGACCGGCTCGGGGCGGCGGACCCGGCGACGCGGCTGTTGGAGACGATCCCCGGCGTCGGCCCGCGGACGGCCGAGGCCGTCGCCGCCCACCTGGGGGACGCAAAGCGGTTCGCCACCGGCAAACAGGTCGGGGCGTACGCCGGCCTGGTCCCGACGCCGTACCAGAGCGGCGTCACCGACCGGAAGGGGCGCATCACCCGCCGCGGCCCGCGGCTGTTGCGGAAGTTGCTCGTCGAGTGCGCGTGGTGCATGTTGCGGTACAACTCGTGGGCGCGGGAGCAGTACGCGCGGCTCACCGCCGGCGGGACGACGCGGAAGAAGCCGGCCATCGTCGCCCTGGCGAGGAAGCTCCTCGTCCGGTGCTGGGCCATGCTGCGGGACAACAAACCGTGGCGGGCCGACCCGGCCCCGGCGTAGCCGGCGGGGGGTGAGCCGCGGCGGGTGAGCCAACGACAGAGGAGCCACTGGGAACCCCGGTCGGCGTCAGCTCGAAGCTTGGTCTGTTCGCGTGGCGTCGGCGACGACGCCCGGAGGACGGCCGAACGAATGGGCGGTGCCGCACGGCGAATCGGACAGGTGGGACCGGCCGCGACACCCGTTTCGGGGCGGCCGTGATCTCGGATAGTCGAGTGCGGTGAAAACCGGCGACTCCTCGGCGACGGCTCAACAGTGACGGCGGCGGACGGGATGACGAGACAGGTGACGACGACTCCGCTTCGGGACGAAGTCGGAGAGCGGAGGAGTTCTGCACCGAAGTCAGCCCCACGCCCACTGAGGGCCGCCTTCGGTGCAGAACTCCTCCGGGAAATCGGCCGAAATTGGGCTTGAGGTTACGACGGCTTCATAGTCGACCCAGCTCAGCAGCGGGGCCGGCTGCAAAGACTACATACCACGAAAAGACGTGATGCCGGCCCCGTCTGCTGCAACGTCTGGTTCGGCCCGGAAACCGTGAATGCACCCTATGCCCCGATGCCGCGGCTTGGGAAGTTGCAACTGGCTCACACAATCGCCGCGCTTGGCTTATCCAAGACCCTGCGCACGACTTCAACGAGTTCCGCGTAACTGTAGGGTTTCTGGATGAACCCCGCCAAGCCCTTCCCCGCGAAGCGGCTCGTTGCCGTTTGCTCGTTGTAGCCGCTGGAAAGGATGGCCCGGACGTCAGCGCGGATACGGCGCGTTTCGCGGTAGACTTCCTCGCCGTCCATGTGAGGCATCGTCATGTCGAGCAACACTACACGAATCCGCTCCGCTTCTCTGCGAAACACCTCCACACCTTCACGCCCATCAGAAGCGGTCAGGACTGTGAAGCCCATCGTCTCCATCATGTGACGCGCCAGGCCGCGCACCCCTTCCTCATCATCCACGATCAACACCGTGCCACTGCCCCGCCACTTCGGCCCCGGCCCCGGCACACGTTGTCCCGGCAGGTCGGCGGACATAGTCGTTGCCGGAAACAGGACCTTGAACGTCGTCCCTTTCCCCAGTTCGCTGTAAATCTTCAGCGCACCGCGGTGCCCGCGTACAATCCCGAGCACCGCGGACAGCCCCAGACCGCGCCCCGTGAACTTGGTCGTGAAGAACGGGTCGAAGATGCGCGCCCGAGTTTCCTCCGACATGCCGCAGCCGTTGTCCGCTACTTCCAGATAGACGTACAAACCCTCCGGCAGGTCGTCGTCAAGGCAAGTCTCCGACAGGTGAGTTCGGTCGCAGTGCATGACACCGCTGGTGACCGCGATGACGCCACTCCGGTCACCGATGGCTTCAGAGGCGTTGATGATGAGGTTCATGACGATCTGACGCATCTGTACGGTATCCGCCTCGATCGCAGGCACATCCGGCATCAAACTGAACGTCATCACGGACTTCTTGGAAATCGAGATCTGCAGCAGTCGTGTCATGTCTTCCGTTAAGGTGGAGAGATTGACCGGTTCGACGACGAAGCGACCCTTGCCGGAGTACGCCAACATTTGCTTGGTCAGTTCGGCCGCGCGATGCGCGCCGTTGATCGCTTCGCCGATGTGCGAACGAGCCGGCGAACTGGACGGGAGTTCGAGCAATGCTAGGTCGGAGTACCCCAAGATACTCGTCAGCAGATTGTTAAAATCGTGGGCGATGCCTCCCGCCAAGACACCGAGGCTTTCGAGTTTCTGTGTGTGCTGGAGTTGCTCAGCGAGTTTGCGTTTTTCCGCTTCGGCGGCTTTGCGCTCTGTGATGTCGAGGTGTGTGCCGATCATGCGTAGCGGTTTGCCAGCGCCGTCCAGGATCAAACTTGCACGAGTGACAATCCAGCGATACGTACCGTCCTTGTGTCGCAGACGAAATTCCGCTGAATAATCAGGCCACGGGGCGGCGAGGTACGCCCTCACTTTCATTAGCAACTCATCCCGGTCGTCTGGATGCAGTCGCGACTCGAACGCTTCCCAGGAGTCGGCAATTTCCTCCGGTTGATAGCCGAGTTGTGACTTCCAACGTGGCGAATAATAGATCTGTTCCGTCAGAACATTCCAGTCGAAGAATCCGATGTTCGCCGTGTCCGAGGCCAGCCGTGTCCGTTCTTCGTTCTCGGTCAGTTCCTTCTCGGCCAGTTTGCGCTCGGTGATGTCCCGTGTCACTCTGGCGAAGCCGCGCAACTGGCCCTGGTCGTCACGAATTGCGGTGGTCGAGACCTCAGCCCAGAATCGCGTACCGTCCTTGCGAAGGCGCTCTCCTACTTCCTGGAAACTGCCCTCGACAGCCGCGGTTTCCACACCCTGCTGAATCTGTCGCTTCGCACTGTCTTCCGGCGTCCCGAGACAGGCAATATGTTGGCCGAGGATTTCGGCCGCGGTCCAGCCCGTGATGCGCTCGGCACCGGCATTCCAACTGACCACTCGCCCCGCCGGATCGAGCATGAAGATGGCGTGATCCTTCACGCCGTCCACCAGGAGGCGGAATCGCTCCTCGCTCTCGCGTAGCGTCTTCTCACTCCGGTGGCGCTCGATGGCAATACCGGCCAAATGAGCGGCGAGGGTGATGACCTCGCGTTGCTTGGCCGTTGGCGCATGTGGTTTCGCGTGATAGACCGCGAAGGTGCCGATCACCCGGCCGGCGGACGAAACGATCGGCTCGGACCAGCACGACCGCAAACCTGCTCGTCGCGCCAGTTCGCGATACGGCGCCCAGAGCGGATGTGTCTCGATGTCCTCAACGATCACGGTGCGGCCGGTGAAGGCGGCTGTGCCGCAGGAGCCCACGGTCGGTCCGATCTCGATCCCGTGAATGGCTTGGTTGTAGAAATCCGGCAGGCGCGGCGCCGACCCGAGAAGCAAGTGACGGCCCGTTTCGTCGAGCAGGAGGATCGAACAAATCGAGTCGGCCGACTCCCGTTCGACAAAGGCCACGACCGTTTCCAACATCGCAGTCAGCGATTGTCCTTTGGCCAATTGTTCAAGAATGTCGCGGTGCTTCTGCTCTCGGCCCGCGGTCCGCACGCGCTCGGACATGTCGCGGACGACGAGGAGAGCGAGCGGATTCGGGTCGAGGTGAATTCGGCTGACGGTCACATGGATCGGCACGCGCCGGCCGCTCTCCGACCTGAGGAAATAGCCGCCACACGCCGTGAGACAGGAGGTCGTCTGACAGGCCCGGATAACTTCCTCCAACCGACCAGGGATGTCCGTTTCGATCAGTTCGGCGAGTGCCAGGCCGATGACTTGCTTACGACGGAACCCAGTCAGTCTCTGAAAGGACGGATTGGCCTCCACCACCTTGAGGTCGGCGGGCTGCACGATGACAAAGGCGTCGTTGGCTTCTCGGAAGATCGCGCGACCAATTTCCTGCTCTAGGTCTGCATTCATGGCGGTGTCTTCAGTTCGGTGCTGAGGCGTTTTCGGTAGCCGGCCAGTTGGGTCTGCACCATCACGCGTTTCAGATCCGGGGCCAACTGGAGTGACTTTTCGCACGCCTGGATCGCCGCGGGCAGGTCGCCGTTTGCCGCATGGGCCTTGGCCAGGTAGCGAAGCTCATCCCAGCCCTGCCACTGAGTAAGCTCGCACGCTCTGCGCGCGTGGACGACCGCGCGTGGCGAATCCCGCAACTTCGGGTCGGGGCACAACGCGAGGAGGTCGGCGAGTTTCGCATGCGCGTGCGGGTTGTCGGACATACAGCGTACTGCGCCTTCCAGGTCCTTACAAGCAAGTGCGTAGTTCTTGGCCGCGAGATGCTGTAACGCCCGGAATTGGTACGCGATCCCCAAATTGTCGTCGATTCTCAGTGATGCGTCGAAATCTTGAAGAGCAACGTCTTCCAGGCCTAGTTTGTAGCGGGCGCGACCGCGCCAGGCGAGTGCCTCCGCGGACCGCGGGTCCAGCGCAAGCGCCTTCTCCAACTCCGGAATCGCGCGGGCGTAATCCTCGAGTTGTACGTAGACCGACCCCCGACCGGTCCAGGCTTCAACGCGAGTCGGGTCCAGATCGACGGCCGCCTGCAAATCGTCCAGGGCTTTCTGGTACAACTCCTTATTCTTGTACACGTAAGCCCGTTTCAGGTACGCCAGCGGGTCACGCGGGCGGAGTCGAATCGCCTCGCTGTAGCAAGACTCCGCTTCTCGGTCTCGCCCGGCCGACAGATGGGCGTCACCTCGCTCGAGGAAGTACTTCGTTCCATCGGCTTGCACGCCTGGTGGAACCGGTGCCTCCAACTGTGGAACCGGCGTGGATGGATCAGCGGCCGTCGTAGCCAATGGGTCACGGTCCTTCTTCCAAGTGACCAGCGCGGCGCTGCTCAGGCCGAGGATCAAAAGGACAAAAGCCGCGACCATGGGACGAAGCCGGCGGCGGGGTCTTCGCTGTAGCGCCTGGTCGAGTGACGCGGTGAAAACCGTGACATTGCCAAAGCGTTCGTCGGGGTCTTCGTTGAGAGATCTCAACAGGACTGTATCGACCGCGGGATGAAGTTGCGGGTTGAGGTGTGACGGTAGTTTGAAGTTTCCGACTGGCCGCTTTCCCGTCAACAATTCGTAGACCACCACCGCCAGCGAGAACTGGTCAGCACGGGTATCCACGTCAAGTCGCGTGCGCTGTTCCGGCGCCATATAGTCGAGTGTGCCGAGCATCTGTGCGGTACTGGTTAACCCGCCAATATCGGTCACGACCGCCGAGATCCCAAAATCCGCGATCTTGATCTGGCCGTCGGAAGTCAGCAGTACGTTTTCGGGCTTCAGGTCGCGATGAACAATTTGTCGCTCCTCCAGCGCGAAAAGAGCCTGGGCCACGCCTGTCACGACGCGCCGAACCTCGGACACAGGCGAGGGTTTGCCGGGCGGCATCCAGTCGCGGAGGTTCCCGCCGGACACGTATTCCATCACCAAATAGGGCCGTCCATCTGCAACCCCGTGGTCGAGTACGTGGACGATATTGGGGTGCGTGAGTTCGGTCAGCAGGCGCGTTTCCCGGTCGAATCGCCGGCGCAATTCTGGTTCATTCGACCGCTCGGACTAGTCTTTCGCACTTTTTGGCGGGTTGAAAAGGAGTGGCGGGGCTTGAGCGCCGGCGGTAGAGTGTTGGTGCTCAAACCTTCACCCTCA
>JAYTUG010000379.1:0-5591 GCA_043744695.1 Gemmataceae bacterium | reverse complement strand
TCGGGGTCCACTTCATCCGCACCGTCGAAGGTGATATCAATGGGGAGAGCGTGCGCGAGATCGACGAGCGGGATGCCGGCCTTCGTCGCGAGTGCGGCGGTGCTCGCCGATGTGGGAACGCCGCGAATGTTGAGGCCGGCTCGAACGCGTTCGCCGAGGGCGGCAATGAACCGTTCGGAGGCCTGGCCCGACCCGAGGCCAAGGGTCATGCCGTCGGCAACCATCGCCAGCGCTCGTTCGAAGTTGGTCACGGATGACTCCCGTTCTGATTGCCGCACCGAACGCATTCTAGCCGCTGCTGTCTGAGGGGTAAGGCCATGAGTTCTACTGCAAAGATCATCGTGTTGACGGGTGCGACTCGCGGGCTCGGCCGCGCGCTCGTAGCTCAGTTTGTGGCGGCCGGGCACACGGTCATCGGTTGCGGACGAAGTGCGAAGCACGTCGCGGAACTGGCGGCGGCGTTTCCCGCGCCGCATGCGTTCACTGCGCTCGATGTCTGCAATGCAGAGGCAGTGAAAACTTGGGCCGACGCGACCCTTGCGAAGTTCGGCCCCCCGGATTTGCTCATCAACAACGCCGCCGTGATGTGCGCCCCCGCTCCGTTGTGGCAGGTGCCGGCGAAAGACTTCGATGCCGTCATCGATGTGAACATCAAGGGTGTGGCGAACGTGATCCGCGCCTTCGTTCCCGCGATGGTGGCTCGCCAGTCTGGGGTAATCGTGAACCTTTCGAGCGGTTGGGGTCGCAGCACCTCACCGGACGTCGCGCCGTACTGCGCCTCCAAGTATGCGATTGAAGGCCTGACACTGGCGCTCGCGCAGGAGTTGCCCAACGGCATGGCCGCTATTCCGCTCAACCCCGGCGTCATCGATACGGACATGCTGCGACAGGCCTGGGCCGAGGGTGCCGCGGCCTATCCCAAGGCGGAAGCGTGGGCCGAGCGCGCCGCACCGTTCATCCTCGGAATAGGAGTAAAAGATAACGGGCGGTCGCTGAGCGTGAGTTGAATTCATTCGGGATGCGTTCCAATGCCCAAAAAAATTGCCGCGATCGTCACCGAGTATCGCCGCTGGTCCCATGCGGATGTGATCCTTCGCAACTTGCTCGATGGCTACTCGCCGGACCAGAAGACGCGACCGGAGATGGAACTCGTTTCGCTCTACACCGATCAGGTTCCCAAGGCCGACCTGAGCCGCGAATTGGCAGAGAAGCACGGCTTCAAAATCTGCAACACCATCGCCGAAGCGCTCACACTCGGCACGAACAAACTCGCGGTCGATGGCGTGCTCTCGATCGGCGAACACGGCGACTACAAGCACAACGAAAAAGACCAGCACCTCTACCCGCGGCGGCGGTTCTTCGAGGAGATCGCGAAGGTCTTCGACAAGACCGGGCAATCCGTGCCCGTCTTCAACGACAAGCACCTCGCGGCGACCTGGGACGACGCGAAGTGGATGTACGATCGCGCCCGCAAACTGCTCGTGCCGTTCCTCGCCGGCTCATCCGTGCCCACGACTTGGAGGAAGCCCAAACTCGTACTTCCCAAGGGAAGCGAATTGCTCGGTGCCATCCAGATCGGCTTCGGCGGGTTCGAGGCGTACGGCTTCCACGCGCTCGAAGGATTACAGTGCATGGTCGAACGCCGCAAGGGCGGCGAGACCGGAGTAAAGGCCGTCGCGGTTCACGACAACAAGGCAATGTGGGACGTGCTCGACCGGCACAAATGGGTCGCGCCCGTTTTGGAAGCAGCACTCAGCCGCGTTCCGGAACACGCCAAGGACGACGTCCGTAGCGCGACGAGTCAGGCGAAGGAAGCGGCACTCATCGAAGTGGAATATCGCGATGGGTTCCGGGGCTTCGTCCTGATGGCCAACGGCTGGGTTCGTGAAGGCGGCGGCGGTGCGTTCACATTCGCGACGCAGATTAAGGGCGAGGCGAATCCGGTCTCGTGCCAGTTCTACTTGCAGGGCGTGGATCCGTTCTCGCACTTCGCGGAACTCACGAAGGCGATCGACTCGATGATGCGGACTGGGCACGCTCCCTACCCCGTGGAACGCACGCTGCTCACGACGGGCCTTCTCGATGCGGCCATGACGAGCCGGTTCGAGAAGGGCGAACGCATCGCGACGCCGCACCTCGACATCGCTTATCGACCGGCGGAATGGGGACCGGCGACGAGCCCGATCCCCGTCGACAAAAAGTGATCGCCCGAATCACGGCATCGATACAACCTGCACCACGCCGGCCCGCCAGAGTTTCTCCACGAGCCGCTTATATTCCACGTCCTGCATGTCGCGCATCATCCGGCGGCGAACGTCCAGTTGAACTTTGTCGTCGAACGGCTTGATCCCGGCCACGTCGCGCTCGGCCACCTTCACGATGTGGTAACCGGCGGGCGTCTCGATCAACGTGCTCACTTGATTGGGATTGAGCGACCAGACCGTGGCTTCGAGGTCCATCGGCTGAATTTTGCCGCGTTCCGATCCGGGTCCGACGCCACCTGCCGGTCCTGCGAGGCCGTGGTCGTACTTCTTGGAAAGGTCGACGAAGTCTTCGCCGGCCGCCGCGTGTTGCTGAATCGCAAGGGCGTAATCGTAGGCCGCCCGCTGCGTGTCGAACTTATTGAAGCTGATGAAGATGCTCAACCACTTCACGCGGTCCGCCGTGCGAAAGTCGTCCGGATGGGCATCGAAGTACTCGCGAATTTCGCTGAGGCCGATGCCCTTGTTCTTCTCGCGGAGCATGCTGCGGACGTACTCTTCGGCCATCATCTGCCGTTCGAGTTGCCGTCGAATGACGGGTACGGTGAGGCCTTGCGAGAGGAGGATCATCTTGAAGTCGTCATCCGTTTCGGCGCGGTATCGCTTTTTGAAGTCGCGGAGTTGCCGATCGGCGGCCTTGCCGGCGAACTCCTTGATCTCCTCGATCACCTGCGCCTTGCTCGCCTTCTTGAGCTTGATGTACATTTCGTCGAGGATCAGTTCGCGCTCGATCGTGCGGCGCAGTTCCTCGGTGTAGACGGTCCTCTTCTTGGCGGCGTCTTCGATCAGTTGCTTGCCGCCGGGGCCGTCCACCAGCGAGGTGTAATCTTGAATCCGCTGGCGGCACGATTCCCAGACTTCCTCATCGGTCACGATATTCTTGTCGCCGACGTGAGCGACGATTTTGATTCGCGGTTCGCCGGCCGGAAGGATCGACTTCGCGATCGTGGGCTTCTCGGTGCGTTCGACGGTGAAGCCGGTCTGAACCGCGGCCGTCGGTGCGACGGCATCGTTGGAAACCGGCAAGCCCACGACGGGGGAACCGGGGACGATCGGCTTCGATTCGGAGGGCGGAACGTTCGCCGGCGGCAGCGGCGCGAGCGGTCCGGCTGGCTCGCTGGGCATTTGCGGGCGGGCGACGGTCGGCGCGGTTGGAGCCTGCTTCGCCGTGTAGTCCGCAGCGTTCAGGGCGCGCACTTCCGACACGGGCTTCCGATAGCCCGGCTCGGTCGGAGTCGAGGTGCATCCCGCGATGATGGGCAGCAGCCCCACCAGGCGCATCCAACGACGGATCGGGTTCGTGGCGTCCATGCCCACCCTTCCTAGTCCAACAGAGGTTGCCGAATCTACCGACTTTATCGGCATTCTCGCGCAGTGATTTCAGGAAACCCCGACATAACGATTTCCGAAATTGGTTCAAGTCGAAAGTGCTGAACGCGAACGTAGGTCGAGCCACCTTGACGCTTGCCGGTCGTTTGCCCTATTGTCCGTCGCCGGATCGGTTCGCATCGATGCCGTGCGCACAGACCGGGATTGAAGGAAGTCGCTATGGCACTTGTAGGCGGGCGAATGGAAGCCGTGGCACCGAAGCGATCGCTCTTCGGGCCCGATTATGTTTTGCTCGTCGGACTGGTGCTGGTTTCGCTCGGCATCCACGTCTGGCTCGTCTCCCATACGAAGGTCACGGCCCGCGATAGCATCGGGTTCGCCCGCAATGCCCTGCGCATTCAATCGCCGGAGTCGTCGAACCCGGAGCAGCCCGAAGACAAGCGACGCCTGAAGGTGGACGTGATTCGCGAAGCGGAGCAACCGCCGGGCTACCCGATCGCGGTCTGGATCGCGGCAAAGGCCGTTCGCCGTACCATGGTGCCCGAGAGGCCGGAAGGTTTGTGGTCGTCGACGCAACTCGCGGAGAGTACGCTGCTGGCCACGCAGATCGCGAACGCAATCGCGGCACTCGTGCTCGTGGTGCCGACGTACCTGATCGGGCGCATGTTGTTCAGCCGCTCGGTCGGATTCTCCGCGGCGTTGCTGTTCCAAGTTCTGCCCGTCCCCGCCCGCATCACGAGCGACGGCCTGTCCGAAGGCGTTTACCTCCTCGCGGTCGCCACCTCGTTGATGCTGGCGGTCCGCGCCGTGCGCCGGCCCGGCGTCGGCGGCTTCCTGCTCACCGGATTGGTGGTCGGCGCGAGTTACCTCGTGCGGCCCGAAGCGATGATCGTGGCCGGCGGCACGGGCCTCGTCGCGGTTTGGCTCGGCGCCACGCGGCGTTGGCCGCGCGATCTCACGCTCGGCCGACTCGCCGCACTCGGCGTCGGTGTCATGCTCGTCGCCGGGCCCTACATGATTCTCATCGGGAACTTCTCCAATAAGCCCACGACTCAGGACATGCTCCAACCCACGCAACTGCCGCGCACGAATTTGATGAAGGGGGAGAACGCACCCGCGACGAGTGCGCCGCTGTTCGCGAAGTGGATCACGTCGGATACGCAGGGCCTTCCGGGCCGTGTGGTGTGGGGTGCGGAAGCCGTGGTCGAGGAGTCGTTCAAGAGCCTGCACTATCTGCCAGCGCTGTTCGCACTCGTGGGAGTCTTCGCGTTGCGAAGGCGAATCGTGGCGGAACCGGGGCTCTGCGTCTTGCTCGCGGTGGGCGGGTTGAACGCGATGTTGCTCGTGTACCTCGGAGCTAAAGTCGGGTACGTCTCGGAACGGCACACGATGCTGCTCGCGATGCTCGGTTGTTTGTTCGCGGCCGCTGCTTTGGAATCGATCGCAGCCAGCTTGGGACGCCTTCCCAAAGTCGGCTTCTTTTGGGCCGGCAAGTTCGGGCCTCCCGCCTTGCTCGTGATCCTGGTCGGTATGGCGCTCCCCGCGACGCTCAAGCCGCTCCACGCCAATCGCGAAGGGCACAAGCATGCCGGGTTATGGCTCGGCGAGCGCATTCAACAAGACGATTGCCTAATCGATCCGTTCTGCTGGGCCGAGTGGTACGCGGGGCGTTCGCTCTACTTCGTTCCCATCGATCCGAAGGGGCAGCCTAAAATCACGTATGCCGTGGCGGACGACCGGATGCGGGGAGACGAACACGAACGGTTGCCGCGGTTGGAAGCCGCGCGAAACGTACTCGCCGATGGTCGTCGCGAACTGGTCTTCTGCTGGCCCGAAGGTTCGACCGAGGACACGGCCAAGGTGAAGATTTACCGCTTGGTCCGCGAGTAAGAACGTAATCTATCGCGCTCGAACGCGAGAAGAGTTCATCGCTTGGTACCGGGCCGTCAAACAGGTCGCAACCCAGGCGGTTGCCGCCAGTGCGCCCGCGATCACATCCGA
>JAYTUG010000378.1:0-5622 GCA_043744695.1 Gemmataceae bacterium | reverse complement strand
CGGGCGAAGGGCGGGGAATACCGGATCGAGGACGACGGCCAGTACCGCGCCCAGCAGGAGGCGAACTCCCGCCTCCTGGTCCTCGGTTCCGCGTCCGTTTTCGGAGTCTTCTTGCTGCTGTGTCGGTGCCTCGGGTCGTGGCGAGCGGCGCTCATGGTCCTCGGAGTGAACATCCCACTTGCCGGCCTCGGGGCGGTCGCGGCGCTCCTGATCATCAACCGACCGGAGGACGCGGCCCTGCACGCGGCCCCGTGGTGGAAGTGGCCCGGCGTGTGGTTCCAGGCCACGACGCTCTCGGTCGCCCACTGGGTCGGGTTCATCACCCTGATCGGAGTCGTCAGCCGTAACGGCATCATGATGATCGCCCACTACATCCACCTGATGAAGGAAGAGGGCGAACCGTTCGGCAAAGACATGATCATCCGCGGCAGCCTGGAGCGGCTGGCCCCGGTGCTGATGACCGCGGCGGTGGCAGTCATCGGCCTCGTCCCGCTCGCCCTCGGCGCGGGTCAGACCGGGAAGGAAATTCTCCACCCGCTGGCAGTGGTGGTCATCGGCGGGTTGCTCACCTCGACGCTGATGGACCAAGTGGTCACCCCGGCCGTGTTCCTGCTGTTCGGCCGCAAGGTGTACGTGCCGGAAGTCGCGACGGCCGACGGCCAGCCATCGGGTGCGTGGGACGATTCTTGGCTGAGTGAGAAGCCCGAACTCCGGCCCCGGCCGGAAATCGCCCGGGCCTCGATCGACCTGCTCCCGCCGCCGGTCGGTGCGCCGGTTCCCGCTCCGCCGAGCCCGGTGGAGGTGAACGGTCAGCACGCCCCGGGCCGCGAGGCGAAGGAATAGCCATTGAGAACACGCCGGGACCGCGAGGGCCGCACGAAGCGACCCGGTTCCGGTGGTGCGAGCGCGGCCGATCGCCGCGGAATGGACCGCGGTGGGTAAAGGCATACCCGGAATAACTGCGTGGACACTTTGACAGCTTGGAGCAAGCTTATGGGACTTCCACACCGAATCGTGCGTGGGTGCTGGCGACTGATTCCCGGCCCGGTGAGGGACCATCTGCGGAAGTTCCCGCCGGTGATTCGGGCGCGCAATTGGCTGAGCCGTCGCCGCTGGAAGAACGCGACGCACGACGAGATCTGCGATGCGGCGTACTTCCAGTTCGTCGAACGGACCACGGCGGAGAGCGCCACCGCGATTGCCGATTCAATCCTGGCGACTTTTCACCCCGCTTCCGTCGTAGACGTCGGGTGCGGCACCGGGGCTTTGCTGGACCGACTGCGGTCGCAGGGTGTCGCAGTCCGAGGGCTGGAGTACGCGAAGGCCGCCTTGGCGGTATGCGCCGCCCGGGATCTGGACGTGGCGGCGTTCGACCTGACTGCCGACGACCTGCCGGAGGGCCTGACCGCGGACCTCGTCGTGAGCATGGAGGTGGGGGCGCAATTGCCAGAGACCGCTGCCGACCGGTACATCGACGTGCTCTGCCGGATCGCCCCCCTCATCGTGTTCTCGGTCGAGGCTCCCGGTGGGGGAGATCGCTACGCTCGTAACGAGCAGCCGCACTCGTACTGGATCGAGAAGTTCCACAATTGCGGCTACGTGTTTGAGGAGGCCCGATCCCAGGAATGGCGAGTCAGATGGGGGGAGCGGAGTACGGCCCCGTGGTTCTCCCGGAACGTGATGGTCTTCCGGCGGGGCGAGGGGTTTCGCCCGTTAACGTAATTCGGTCCGAAACCGTCGGGGTCGCTAGATGGTGGACTCGCGCACACGACCAACGAGGCGCGGCTTGACGGCAAACGAGAGGCTGATCGGTGCCGATCCCTCGCTGAACGTACCTCAGTTCCGTGCGGCCGCGCCCGCCCTCGATCGTGGCGGCCGCACGGAACCCGAGCCGGGCACCGCCCCCGCGGCCCGACTCGGAGAAATTGGGGGCACGAGGATCAACTATGCAATGCATCTTCATGTCGGCCGGGCTCGCTGTTTTGCTCGCCGCCGCACCGGCGGCCGCCCAGCAAAACGGAGCCAACCCGCTCGACGCCGGGTTCACCAAATGGGACAAGAACAAGGACGGCTTCCTCGATGCGGAGGAACTGGCCAAGGCGTTCCGCGGACCGAATGCGAAGGTGATCGAAGACAAGCCGGGGGCGAAGGACGCGCACCCGGACCACGCCTTCCTGGCGACGTGGGACGCGGACAAGGACGGCAAGATCAGCAAGGCCGAGTTCGACAAGTACGAGGCCAAGGTCATCGCCGACCTGCGAGCGTCGGCCAACCGGAAAGTGAACTACACCCGGACCAATCGGACGAGCTACCGGAAGGCGTATTCCCACCGGGGCTACTCGAATCGGGGCCGGTCGTCGTACGGAAGCAATCCGTACGCCGCGCAGATGCGCTCTGCGCAGCGGTCGCTGGCCCAGCAGCGTCAGTTCTACACCGGCCAGATGCGGTATCGGAGTTACTCCCCGAATTCCCGCGGCGGCTACCGCGGGACGATGGCCCACCGCGGCGGCTTCCGCCGACGCTAAGGGTCGGCAGCGGGTTCCGTACTTTCACCGGGTGGTTCTGTCCCCGCCCGGCACCTTTCGTCGACTGGAGACTCCATGATGCGTTTGGCATCGGCTGCGTGGATCACCGCGTTGGTCGTCGGCTACGGCGCCGCGGCCGAGCGTCGGCCGACCGACGAGAATTTGAAAGCCCTGGTGGCCGACCTGAAGAAGCCCGACGTGGAGGCCCGACGGAAAGCGGCGGCGGCGATCTCCGACTTGTGCAAGGACGGAGATGTCGATCCGGCCGGGGTTGTGGCCGATCTGATCGACGCGTTGAAAGACACCGACCCGATCGTCCGCGGCGCGATTGCCGAGGCGCTCGGGTTCATCGGCCCCGACGCTCAGGCCGCCATCCCGGCCGTTCAGGGATTGTTGAAAGACCCGATCCCGGAGGTCCGGGCGAAGGCGGCGTTCGCCCTGGGCGGCTTCGGGGACGAGGCCAAGGGGGCGGTGCCGGCGATCGTCAGCCTTCTGAAGGATAAGGTCGAGACCGTCCGGGCCTCGGCCGCCGCTGGACTCGGGGAAATCGGATCGGCCGCGAAGGCCGCCGTGCCCCTCGGGCGAGCAAGTCGACCCCGCAATCGTTTTCCCTGCGCTCGATGGCGGGGGGGGATTGAAACTGTAAAGGCAGAAGCCGAACTCTGAACGCGTCCGGTCAGATAACGAAAGAAACGAATTAAGCCCCCTGAGAGCCCCCGACCTTAATTCGTCTCTTTCGTCTAATTCGTTCACGCACACTGATGAATCACCCCAACCCCCGACCTTAATTCGTCTAATTCGTCTCTTTCGTACCAGATCCGTGAGGGTAAGCGTCCGACGAACCGGTTACCGTTGTTGATTGTCAATCACTTTCGCGGTGCTTGAATCGATCAACGCTTCTGGGCTGCGGCTCAACGATCGGGAAGGAAGCAAGACAGATCATCGAGAGGTGAGTGGGGCAAGCTACGGCAAATCCCCGGCGTGCTGGGTCGCAGCCAGTTCGGCCTGGAGCCTGAAGCGAGTGGACGAGGGCACGTTCGGCCACTGCGAAAGCCGATCGCCAAATCCCGACTGGAACGTGGTTCCGTATGTTTGGCAATGCATCGGCTGTGCGAGACAAAGTGAAGGCAGCGTCGAAAAACTGGGTACACCCCTTCACGGCACGTATCTGATCGAGTCCATGCCTTTCGAGCAATCGAAAGAGCGACCCAACACCAAAGGTAATTCGAGGAGAGAATCATGGCGAATCAACAGAGCGAAGCCGCTCCGCACCTGCTCGTGGTCATCGATCACCAGGAGGCCAAGGTCTACCGCACCGAGGTCGTGGGGGCCGTCCCCGAACGGATCGTCCCCTACGACCCGCACGGGCATGGGCGGCATCTGCATTCCGCCCACGAGTGGACGGACGGCAAGCGCCCGCCCGAACGCAAGAGTTTCTACGAGGCCATCGCCAAGACGCTGCACGGGGCCGAGCAGGTGTTGGTGTTCGGGAGCGGGACGGGCCGGGCCAGTGCGATGGAGCAGTTGCTCGCCGACTTGAAGGACCACCACCCGGACGTGGCCGGGAAGGTCGTCGGATCGGTCGTCGTGGACGCCCACCACACCACCGAGGGCCAACTGCTTGCCAAGGCCAGGGAGTTCTACGCCGAGTTCAACAAGAAGTAGGCCGGGCGTTCAAACCGTTAATTCGTCTCGCCGTTCACTCCGGCGATGGGGTTCTCTGGAGCCTCGTCACCGGCTCCCTTGCCGTACTCTCCGCTCCTCCAGGGCCTTGCCGCCGACAACAAACGGCACGAGCAACTCCCTGACGGCAACTGATCGAAGGGGTCTGAATGAAGCGCCTGTGGCTGGCTTTTGCCGTCGTCCTGGTCTTTTCCTTTTCGGTCCTGGGGTGGATCGGCACTCGCATCTATCAAGAGGCCCCGCCCCTCCCCGATCAGGTCGTCGCCACGGACGGCAAGGTGGTGATAGCGAGCGGCGACATCGGGAAGGGGCAGAACGTCTGGCAGGCGATGGGCGGGATGGAGGTCGGCTCGATCTGGGGCCACGGCAGCTACGTCGCACCGGACTGGTCGGCGGACTGGCTCCACCGGGAGTGCGTCTTCATCCTCAACGAGTGGGCGAACACGGGCTTCCAAACAGACTTCGACCGGATCGAGCCGGAACAGCAGGCTCGGCTCCAGAAGCGGCTCGAACTCCTGATGCGGACGAACACGTTCGACCCCGCCACCCGGACGATCACTGTGGACCCGGTGCGGGCGAAGGCGTTCGAGGCGAACCTGCGCCACTACGCCGACGTGTTCGGCAACGGCAACACCAACTACGCCATCCCCAAGGGGGCGCAGGCCGACCCCGAAAAACTCCGGCAGCTTGCGGCCTTCTTCTTCTGGACCTCGTGGGCGGCGTCCACCAACCGCCCCGGAGCCGACCTGACCTACACGAGCAACTGGCCGCACGAGCCGCTGGTCGCCAACCGGCCCACCGGCGAAGCCGTCGTCTGGACCGGCGTGAGCATCATCGTGCTGCTCGCCGGGATCGCCGCAATGGTCTGCTGGTACGCCTCGCAACGGCAAGACCGTCCGAAAGAGCCGGTCCCCGTAACCGACCCGATCCTCGGCTGGAGGGCCACGCCGTCCCAGCAAGCGACGGTCAAGTATTTCTGGCTCGTGTCGGCCATGATCCTCGTGCAAATCCTGCTCGGCGTTGTCACCGCCCACTACGGGGTCGAGGGCGACGGCTTCTACGGCATCCCGCTCTCGAAGTGGCTGCCGTACAGCGTGACCCGGACGTGGCATCTGCAACTCGGAGTCCTCTGGATAGCGACGGCGTGGCTGGCCGCTGGCTTGTTCATCGGTCCGCTGGTGAGCGGGTCGGAACCCAGGGGCCAGAAGCTCGGCGTGAACCTCCTGTTCGTGGCCCTGCTGATCGTCGTCGTCGGGTCGATGGCCGGGCAGTGGTTAAGCGTCCAGAACCACCTGTCACCGACCGCCTCCTTTTTCTTCGGCCACCAGGGGTACGAGTACATCGACCTGGGCCGGGCGTGGCAGATCGGCCTCTTCGCCGGGTTGTTGCTCTGGCTGTTCCTGGTCGTGAGAGT
>JAYTUG010000377.1:0-5628 GCA_043744695.1 Gemmataceae bacterium | reverse complement strand
CGTCCGCGCCATCACCCAGGAATCCCTCCTCTTGCTGCAAACGTTCACGGGCCTGGCTACCATGACGGGACTGACCCTGGCGGCGGCAATCACCGGGCTCAAGAAGGCCGAAGCCGAACTCATCGTCAGCCAGAGACGCTTCGAGTTGGCGGTGCGCGGCACCAGCGAAGGCATCTGGGACTGGAATATCTCGACGAAAGACGTGTACTTTTCGGACCGCTGGTGCGAGCTCCTGGGCTATCAGCCATCGGAACTGTCGCCGACGTTAATCACCTGGACCGACACCTTACACCCGGACGACCGCCCCCTCGTATTCGAGCACGTCCAGCGGCACCTCGAAGAGCGTATTCCTTACGACGTGGAATACCGGATGCTCACGAAGTTAGGGGCGTATCGCTGGTATCGCGCCCGGGGGCAAGCAGTGTGGGGCGAAACGGGGAAAGCGACGCGTATGGCCGGGTCCATGGGCGACATTACCGACCGCAAACTGGCCGAGGAGCAGATCCGGGAACTCAACGCCGATCTGGAGCAGCGGGTTACGAAGCGGACGGTGCAGCTTCAGGCCGCAGTCGAGGAACTGACGGCGGCGCTCGCCGAGATCAAGACCCTCAAGGGGCTAGTCCCGATTTGTGCCTGGTGCAAAAAAATCCGCGACGACCAGGGCTTCTGGCAACACCTGGAATCCTACCTGAGTACCCATACCGGGGCGGAATTCACGCACGGCATGTGTACGACGTGTTTTGAAGAACAATCCAAAATCGCGTCGCGCGGCGAAGATTCATCGAGCTAACTCTTCTTCGGCATGAGAACGCGCTCGATGTACGTCGTATCCACGTTCCCCTCCACAAATTCCTTCGCCTCGAAGATGCGCTTGTGAATCGGAATCGTCGTCTGAATTCCTTCCACGACGAACTCGCGCAAGGCTCGCTTCATCACGGCGAACGCCTCGGCTCGCGTCGGCTGGAACACGAGCAACTTCGCCACCATCGAATCGTAGTTGGGCGGCACGCGATAGCCCGCGACCACGTGCGAATCGACCCGCACGCCGGGGCCGCCCGGCAGTTGCCACGTCTTGATCGTGCCGGGGCTCGGGCGGAAATCGTTGTCCGGATCCTCGGCGTTGATCCGCACCTCGATCGCCGCCCCACGCAGCTTGATGTCGCTTTGCTTGAACGGAAGCTTCTCACCGGCGGCAACGCGAATTTGCTCGCGGATCAAATCCACGCCGGTGACGAGTTCCGTGACTGGATGCTCGACCTGGATGCGGGCATTCACTTCGATGAAGTAAAAGTTGTGCTTCTGATCGACGAGGAATTCGCAGGTGCCGGCGGAGTAGTAGCCCGCGGTTTTGGCGAGCCGCACCGCGGCCGAACACATGGCTTCTCGAACCTTGTCCGGCAGGTTCGGGGCCGGCGATTCTTCCACGAGCTTCTGATGCCGGCGCTGGAGCGAACAATCCCGTTCGAATAGGTGGACGACGTTGCCGTGCTTGTCGCCGAGGAGTTGCACTTCGACGTGGCGCGGGCGGTCGAGGTACTTCTCCAGATAAATGCTGCCGTCCTTGAAGGCGGCCTCGGCTTCGGCCCTTGCGGAGGAGAGCCCGGCGAGCAGCGAGTCGTCGTCGCGAGCCACGCGCATGCCGCGACCGCCGCCGCCCGCCGAGGCCTTGATGAGTACGGGGTAGCCGACCTTCTTGGCGAACGCGAGGGCTTCGGTTTCCGAAGTGATGAGCCCATCGCTGCCGGGAACGGTGGGAACCTTGGCTTCCTTGGCGAGTTGCTTGGCTTCGTTCTTGTTGCCGAGGCGGTGCATGGCCTCGGCCGACGGGCCGATGAACTCGAACCCGTTCTCGCGGCACATCGAGGCGAAGCTCGAATTCTCGGAGAGGAAGCCATAGCCCGGATGGATGGCGTCGGCGTTCGCACCTTCCGCTGCCGCGATGATTCGCGACGGCTTCAGGTAGCTTTCCGAGGCCACGGCCGGCCCGATGCAAATGGCCTGATCGGCCAACTTCAAGTACGGGGCGTCGCGATCCGCTTCCGAATAGACGACGGCGACCTCGACTCCGAGATCGCGGCACGCCCGGATCACGCGGAGGGCAATCTCGCCGCGGTTCGCGACCAAAATACGGTGAAACATATCGCAAGTTCCGAGTTCCGAGTTCCAGGTGCCGAGTTACCGCGTCTGAACTTGGAACTTGGAGCCTCGAACTTGGAACGTGAGTCAGGTGGGATCGACGCGGAAGAGCACCGTGCCGAAGTCGACGAATTCCTCGTTCTTGGCTACGACCTCGACGATCGTGCCGCCGATGCCAGCCTTCACCTCGCTGTTCACCTTCATCGCCGTGACGTAGCAAACGACCGTATCCGGAGCGACCTTCGAACCGACTTTGACGAACTCGGGTTTGTCGGGCGCGGGACGCGCGTAGAAGGCACCGGGCGAGTCGCTTTTGATTTCGAAGTAGCGCGAGACAGGGGCAGTGGGCGGTGGGGAGGCGGTGCTGACCGGGGCAGGCGCGGAGGCGACCGAAATGGGAGCCTGCGCCATCGGAACGGCGAGTGAGCCCTTGCGGAGACGGATGCGCTGATCGCCTTCCTTCAGGTCGACCTCGCTCAGTTCGTGTTCGGTCATGAGCCGGAGCAGGTATTCGACCGTCTTCACATCGAACGGTCGGGGCGTGTCCTGAGTCTCGTCGGCCACCGCGTACCCTCGAATAGACTGCGTCGCGGGCCGAAGTGCCCGCGACAACTGGATTGGTACCTAGATTATCGGCGTCAGTCGCTTGAGGGAAGGTCTCGGGGCAATGTGGTGAGCATGGTGTAGCCGTCGCGCGTGACCAGGATATCGTCTTCGATGCGAACGCCGCCCCAGCCGGGGATGTAGATGCCCGGCTCGACGGTGATGACCATGCCGGCTTCGAGAACGTCTTCGGAATTCGCTCGGATGCGTGGCGACTCGTGGATCTCCAGGCCGATGCCGTGTCCCAATCCGTGGGTGAAGTGATCGCCGAGCTTCAACTTGGGGTCGTTCTTGAGCTTGCCGCTCGAGATCACTTTGCGTGCCGCGGCGTCGATGTCCTTGGCCTTCGCACCGGGGCGAATCTCGGCAAATGCGGCATTCTGAGCCGCGAGGACGATCGTGTAAATCTCTTCGAACGAGTACCCCACCCGTTCGAATTTATTCTTGCGGGTCGGAGTCGTCACAAACGGGCTTCGCATGCAGCGGGTCAGGTCCGATTTGTAAACGAGGTCCGCGCCCCAATCGACCAAGACCTTGCTGGCATCCTCGAGTTGGAGGTTGCTCGGTGGAGCGTGGGGCAAGGCACCGCGTTCGCCGACGGCGACGATCGGCGGGAAGGACGCCGAGCGAGCACCGGCCCGTCGCAAGTAGCCGTCGATCGCGTCGACCATCTCCTTTTCCGTATCCGTGGGCCGCATCGTCGCGGTGAACATGCGGAAGGCGCTCTCGGCCACTCGCACCGCCTCGCGAATCTTCGCGACTTCGCTCATGTCCTTCACGGTCCGCAGCGCCTCGACCATGCCGTCCTGAGGAACGAAAGTCGCCTTGGTGGCCTGCGCGCGAATGTATTCCAGGTCGGAAATGGCGATCCGGTTTCCCTCGACCGCAACCGACTTCGCCCCCAACTTCGTGAGGACTTCCGCCGCACCGTCCGAGGTCGTTTTGTTGTGCGGCCGAATGTGCAATTCCAGTTCCGGCCCCTTGCCGATCTCCAGGCACTCTTCGTGAATTTGAACTTCGAAGCGGTGGTCGCTGACCAGGATCGAATTCTTCGGAGTCACGATCACGTAGCTACTTTCGCCCGTGAACCCCGTAAGGTAAGTCACATTCACCGGACACGTAATGAGCGCGGCGTCGAACCCCGAATCGACTTTCTTGAGGTTGCGGATCAGGGCCTGACGGCGGATTGCAAAGTAATTCATGGTGGCGTGCGAACGTTAGAGGTGAAGTTCGAAATTCCTCGTAAGGGATTGAGTTAACCTAGGCTTCCCGTCCCGACAGACAAGCGTGCCGCCCTCGGAAAATAAATCCAGTATGTCGTTGAGCTCAAAACCTGAGGTGGACACTCCATGGCGAATGCGAGCGATTCCCAACCGGGAGCGATGGCCGATCGCGTCTGGCGCGGCTACGACCTCCGGGCCGCGATTCCGCTCTTCGCCCTCGCCTTGGCCTCGACCGTCGTACTCCTTGCCGGGCGCTGGTATATGGGCGACCTCGTCGCGCAGATCGTTCCCTACCTCCTAGTACTCGCAGTCTGGCCACTGCTCCTCGGCCTCGCGCTCTACCGAGCCGTCACGTACACCTACCGCATCACCGATCGGGCTTTGCTCGTGGATCGCGGCTTTCGCAACCGGCCCGAGCCCGTCATCTGGTTCGCGGAGGTCTTGCAGGTCACTCACGGCGCGAGTTGGATGTATCGGCAACTCGACGTGGGCTGGGTCGGTGTGAAAGTATCCGACGGCCGCACACTCAAACTCACGGCCGTTCGCACCCCTGCCGCATTCGCTGCGATGCTCCGCGAACGCATGAAGGTTGCAGCCGCAGCCCGATAGTTTTTGGGACCTACGGTTTTCCCGGCGAACCGGCGACGTGAGTCGCCGGGTTGCATTCCCAACCCGTCGACTTACGTCGCCGGTTCGCCAAAGTCCAATCTTCTCATGCTCTAAATTGGCCGGAAATTTCGCCCCTGCCACCCTTTTTACTTCTTGCCCTTGTGGGCCATGTGGCAGCCCATGCAGGAGCCAGTAAAAGCCTTGATCGCCGCATCGAAGGCTTTCGAGTCCTTGTCGTCCGCGGCCTTCGCGACCGCCAGCGATTGCTCGGCGAATTGCTTGGAAAGCTTCTCCCACGATTCGGCCTCACCCTTGGCGGGCTTGGTGGTCTTCAGCAGATTCGCACAGCACTCGGTCAGCGACTTCGCGAGCTTCTGGGCGTCCTCCCACTTCATGTCCTTGCCGGCGGCGGCGCACTTTGCGCAGATGCCTTTCTCGGTCTTCGAGCCAGCAACCGCTTTCATGATCTCCTTGGTCGTCGGCGTCTTATCGTCCGCGAGCGCCGTGCCCAGCGCGATCACCAGGGCCACCATTCCGACGAACATTAGTCCTGACTTCCGCAACATAGCAGCTACTCCTCGAATCGAACGGGTGAGAATCGTGGGCCGGCACTCCGACCGCGATGCGAATATACCGATCCAGACTGCCAGGCGGTAGCGAATATTCACTAGGCGCGTTCGGTTTCTTGCGGTCGCTCGGTTGTGAGCCGCCACATGCAACGGTTGAATTGGCGGGATTGGATTGCCGCACGGGCAGGCGGCGATAGATGTAACCGTGCGTTGCTGCTCGAACTCCGGCCCCTCCGCCGAGCCCGCCGGCCGATTCCGACGAGACCTGGGAACCCCTTCCAATCATGGAATCCGCGACCACCGTTCGCCATCCCAAGGGTGCAATCGAGGAACGACCCGGTTCCGGGGCTGGCCCATTTCTGGGCGCGGTCGTCGAATCCTCGGTCGGCTCCAAAGTTCTCATTGCCCTCACCGGCTTCGGGCTCGTCGGATTCGTCGTGTTTCACATGATCGGCAACTTGAAGCTGCTCAGCGGCGAGCCGGAGTCG
>JAYTUG010000376.1:0-21820 GCA_043744695.1 Gemmataceae bacterium | reverse complement strand
TGGGAAATCGGCCCCTGAAGCGCCACCTGCTCCACGTTCCTCCCGCGTCGTTCCCGTCGAGCCACCCGGAATGAGCGGCGATCGCGACGAACACGGCGAACCTCGGACGCGACGCCGCGGAGCCAAGAAAGCCGCCGGCCGCAGCCCCCTCTTCTGGCTGCTCATTATCGTGATGTCGCTGAGCCTCTTCACCTGCCTCGCCTGCGGAGGGCTCACTCTTGTGCTCGCCACGCCGCACTGGCACAACCACCACTCCCGCGAGGGCGGCTTCAAGGTCGATCTTCCCGCACCGATCAACTCGGACATCGCCCAACAGGCCAAGCTCAAACTCAAGCCGGACGAATTCGTCGAAGGAACCATGCTCGTCGGGCGGCTCGAATTCTATTGGGTCTGGTACACCGACATCGATCAAAAGGGCCCTCGACCCGCCGACGAAGCCATTCTGAAACTCCTGATCGAGCAAATGAAGAAGGACACGCCCGGCACAATCGTCCGCCAAGCGCCCAGCAAGGTGGACGGCTTCCCTGCCAGCGAAATCGTCATTACCAATCCGCAGGGCGACACGCACCACTGCCTGATCGTGGTCGCGAAAACGCGGGTCTACATCGCCTCGGCCGGCGGCCCGTTCGTGAGCCCCGAGGGAAACCAACGCATCCGCAAGTTCTTCGATTCCCTCCGCATCGACAAGGAAGAGAACCCCTGGCGCGGCAAGGTCGCGCCGAAGAACGACGATTGATTCCGCGAACACGGAGGTTCCATGCGAACCGCTTTACTCGGGCTTTTCCTCTTCGCGCCGTCCGCGTTCGCCCTGGAACCGAAGGACGTAATCGTCGTCGCGAACAAGAACGTGCCGGAGTCGCAGGAAGTGGCCGAGCATTACCTCGCAAAGCGGAGGGTGCCGAAGGAGAATTTGATCCTGCTCGATCTGCCGAAGGGGGAAGACATTTCCCGGGCCGACTACGACGCGAAGCTCGCCGGCCCGTTGCGGGAAGCACTCGAGGATCGTCGAGCCGAAGTGAAGGTGCTGCTCGCCGTTTACGGCGTGCCGCTCCGCGTCGGCGGGCAGGTTCTCACGACCGACGAGAAGAGAGAACTGGACGAACTCAACCCGAAGCTCGAAGCCGCCCGCAAGAAGGTCGCGGACTTCGAGAAGGACAAGACGACGGATGCGAAGGATCTCGCCGCGGCGCGCGGCGAACGCGATCGACTCGAACTTCGCAGCAAACTCATCTCGCACAACGAGAGCCACGCCTGCGTCGATAGCGAACTCATGCTGCTTTGGTGGAAGCCGTACCCGCTCGACCGCTGGGTTTACAACCCGCTTTACTTCCAGGCGAGCGACCGCTACCGCAAGTCGATGGGCCCCACGTTAATGACGGCCCGGCTCGACGGCCCCACGCCGGAGATCGCCAAGCGGTTGGTCGATGACGCCATCGCGGTCGAAGCCAAAGGCCTCGCCGGTTCCGTGGTCGTGGATGCCCGCGGCATCCGCTACGACTCGAAAGGCAACGATGGCACCGGCTACTCCGGCTACGACGAATCCTTCCGCGAGATGGCCAAGCTCTTCAAACCGACGGACCTTCCCGTGAAGCTCGAAGACACGGACAAGCTCATTCCCGCCGGCACGCACAAGAACGTCGCGCTGTATTCGGGTTGGTACTCGCACGGCAACTTCATCGATTCGAGCGAGTTCGTTCCCGGTGCCGTGGCCTGGCACCTGGCGAGTTCCGAGGCCGTCTCGCTCCGCAAATCGGATACGAAACTCTGGTGCCCGAATTTGTTGAAGAAGGGCGTGGCTGCAACGATCGGCCCCGTGGCCGAGCCGTACACGATCGGCTTCCCGAAGCCTGCCGAGTTCTTCGGGTTCCTCGCGACCGGCGAATTCACGCTGGTCGAAAGCTACTCGCGCTCGCTGCTCTTCTGTAGCTGGATGACGGTGCTCGTCGGCGACCCGCTCTACAACCCCTTCGCGAAGAACCCGAAGCTGAAATTGGCGGATGTGCTTCCCAGCCCGAAGGGCATCAAGCTCGGCTTCCCGTGAGCTATTCCCTCGCCGGGAATGCCTGTTAAACTAGGGAAGCACGAGGAGGCGATGTCATGAGTCTGGCAGGAACGATCGTGAACGGTTCGATCCAACTGGACGGCAATCCGCCGCTGCCCGAAGGCGTTCGAGTCTGGGTCGATTTCGAGGATGACTGCGACGACCTCATCCCACCCGCGACCGAGACTTACGAGCAGCACCTTGCGATCTTACGGCAATCTATTTCGGATGCTCGAGCCGGTAAACGCGGGCTACCACTCGAGGAAGCTTTCGCGCGAATCGCAAAGGAATGCAACTTGCCGCCGCTCTCGGAGAACTGAGCCGTGGCTTTCGCAATCGATGTCCATCCTCCAGCATTAGACGACATTGGGCGATTCGTTCGACGAATCACCCGAACTGTCTCCGCGGCCTCCGCGTCGCGGTGGCATCATGGAATTCTGGCCAAGATTCGGACGTTGGCGAGCGATCCCGTCATCTGGCCTCTGGCGGATGAAGCCGAGATTCTTCAACTCGACCTGCGCGTCCTCCTCTATGGCCGGGGACGGCAGATCTATCGAATCTTGTTTACAATCGATGGACTCATCGTGAACATTCATCGCGTTCGCCATGCGTCGCAAGACTGGCTCACCGAAGGCGAAATCTGACCCGTTCACTTCTTTTTCAATTGCTTGTCGAAGAACGCGATCAACGCCTTCTCCGAAGTTTCGGCATCCTTTCCCTTGAAGCCGTGACCCGCGCCTTCGAGCGTCAACAACTCCGCTTCCACGCCGCTGGCCTTCAGCCGATCGACCATCCACACGGCTTGTTCGTGTGCCACGTACTTGTCTTCGGTGCCGTGAATGCACAGCGTGGGGGCGGCGTTGGGCGTGACCCAGTTCAGCGGGCTGGATTTGATGTGCTTGGCGCGGGCGGTGTCGAGATTGCCGCCGAGCCAGAGCGGCAGAACCTCCGCGGCATCCACGCTCTTGCCGTACGACTTGGTGAAGTCGCTCGGGCCATACACGTTCACGACGCAGGCGACTTTGCTGGAAACGGTCGGGTTGCCGCCGTCGCCTTCGAATTCTTTTACGTCCATCGTCACGGCGAGGAACTGGGCGAGGTGCCCGCCGGCGGAACCGCCGGTGACGCCGATGCGGTCTGGGTCGATCTTAAACTTGGCGGCGTTGGCCCGGGTCCACCGCACGGCGGCCTTGGTGTCGTATATCGCCGCGGGGAACTGGAACTTCGGGGCCAGCCGATAGCTGACCGTGAGTGCGACGTAGCCGTTCTGGGCGAGCTTGATACAGAGCCCGTTGTAGCCTTCGCGGCTACCGGCGCGGAACCCGCCGCCGTGAATGCAGACGATCGCGGGAAACGGGCCGTCGCCAGCCTTGGGTCGGGCCACGTTCAGTTGAAGGTGCTGGTCGTCGGGGTTGGTGTATTCGATTCCGGATTCGAAGATTACGTTGTCCGGTACGGTCGGTGGCTTCTGGGCCGACGCGGCTGGAGTGAACGCGAGCAGCAGCAGGATGGCAGTGGAGAGGCGACGCATGGGAGAGACCTCGATTATTTCAGTGTTGGGAGTAAAGCGAGAGCGGCTTTCATCTCAGGGGAGGCATCGGAGGCGAGGAATTCGAGGCGGCCGTTCTTTCCGAAAGCGGCAAAATGGATGCAATGGGTTCCCTCTGCACGGAAGTTGTTTTCCCCGCGCCGTTTGGCCCCGCGACGATCCATAATTGTGGTACGCCCTCCATCGCGCATCACCCTTGATTCTCGGTGAGCACATTCCTTTTGGCTTTGTGCATGTGTTTCTGGAGTTGCTGCGTGAATGCCGGGTCCCAGAACCGCTCGGCGGGGTCCACATGATTCGGCGATTTAATCTTGCGGACGACCGCGCTGATCGCGTGCATCAGATCGATGCGTTGGTCTTCGCTTTCAACATCAATCGACAGTCGAAGCGGTGGTTGCGTTGACATCGCCGATCCTCTTAGACAGGTTTTGAGATTGTAGCCGCACTACACACAGGACTCCAGTCATGATCGTCGACGTTCACTCGCACGCTTGGGAGTATCCGAGGCACTTCAACGACGACTTCCGCCAGCAGGCCAAACGCGCCCGGGCCGGCGTCGAAGTCGATCTCACCGTGCGCTACGAAGACTACCGCGCGAACGCGACCGCGGACACCCGCACCATCGTCTTCGGCGGCAAGGCGAAGCTCAGCGGCTTGTGGGTCGAAGACGAATACGTGGCGAACTATGTGGCCGCTCATCCCGAGACGCTCATCGGATTTCTTTCGGTCGATCCGACGCAGCTGGGCTGGGAGCGCGAACTTGAGCACGGGCACAAAACGCTCGGCCTCCGGGGCATCAAACTGCTCCCCATGTACGCCGGGTTCGCGCCGGACGATTCGCGACTCGATCCGCTCTGGAACTACGCTACCAAAAACCGCCTGCCCGTCCTGCTTCATACCGGCACGACGTTCGTCGCGCAGGCCCCGCTCGATTGCACCCTGCCACGGCACATCGATCGCGTCGCCATTCGCTTCCCCGAAGTCAAAATCATCATGGCCCACCTGAGCCATCCGTACGAGGGCGAGTGCGTCGTGACGATCCGCAAGCACCCGAACGTGTACGCCGACGTGAGTGCCTTGCACTATCGGCCGTTCCAGCTTTACCACAGCCTCATGCTCGTTCAGGAATACGGAGTCTGGGATAAGGTGCTTTTCGGCAGCGACTATCCGTTTACCACGGTGAACGCTTCGATGGACGGCATTCGCAAACTGAACGCGATGTTGGAAGGAACCGCGTTGCCGCGGCTCGACGCGGAGGCAATCGAACGCATGATCCACCGCGATTCGCTGCCGCTGTTGGGGCTAGACGGCGAGGCCCGGACAAAGCCGCTCGGTTGAGATTCGAGGGAGCCGTGGCGTACGCGAGGCCGTTTCCGGGTATGATGAACCTCAACCCGCCACTCGTCGGTTAGCGGTCGACGCTCGCCTTACACAATTTCGGTATCCACCCATGGCTGAGAAGCCGCTCGATCGCCGCAAGTTCTTCGGGTCGGCGGCGGCCTTGTCGCTGTCCGCGGCTGGGTACGCCAACGTTCTCGGGTCGAACGAACGGCTCGGCGTCGGGTTCCTCGGCTGCGGGGCACGAGCCCAGGCGCACATCGACATCATCAAGCGTTTCGCCCTGAACGGGCAGGCCGTGGCGGCACTCGCGGTGTGCGACGTCTGGGACGGAATCGAAGACGAATACGATGTCGAGTTCGGCGGGAAGGTGACGCGGCGGCGCTACTCGCAGGGGTTGCGACCCTCGGCCGCCAAGTGCGGCCTCGACCCCGCCGACCGCACCCGCGTGGCCAAAGACTATCGCCGCGTGCTCGATTTGAAGGATGTCGATGTCGTGTGCATTGCGACGCCCGACCACTGGCACGGGAAGATGTCGGTCGATGCGATGCTTGCCGGAAAGGATGTGTTCGTCGAGCAGCCGATGACGCGGACCGGCGACGAGGCGGCGATCGTGGTGGACGTCTGGAAGAAGACGGGCCGCATCGCGACGGTCGGCGTGCAGTCGATGGCCGACCCCGTTTGGATGCAGGCGTTCGACTTCGTTCGCACCGGCAAGATCGGCCACGTCGCGCAGGGTCAGACCGGCGCGTTCCGCAACGACCTCCGCGGTCAGTGGCGTTACTATCGGCTCGTCTCGGAGATGACGCCTCGAGCCGTGGACTGGGACATGTTCCTCGGGCATCGCTTCGAACTGGCGGGCCGGCCGATCGGGCCGAACCCAAAGGAGATGCCGTTCGACCGGGCCGCGTTCGCACAGTGGCGATGCCTGTCGAGCTTCTCCAGTGGGCCGATCAGCGATTTGCTTTCGCACAACATCACGCATCTGATCGCGGCGATGGGCGTGCGAAATCCGGCGCGCGTGTCCGCGGGCGGCGGGCTGTTCCTGGAGAACGATGGCCGCACCGTACCGGACGTGGCGACGCTCATCGCCGACTACGACGAAGGCTGCCAACTCGTTGCTACTGCAGCCACAATCAGCGGCTACCCGATAGAAGAGGTGATTCGCGGGCGGCTCGGCACGATCAAGTTCGTGAAGGGCGGGTTCCAAGTGTTTCGCGACGATCCGAGCCGCGGGGCGATGTTCCCGACGCGGCTGGAGAAGGCGCTCGAGCCGAGCGAGTTCGTGGTAGCCGAGTCGCCGCGGAACGAGACCGAAGCCTTGTGGGAGAACTTCCTGGAGTGCGTGCGAAGCCGGAAGCAATCGACGTTCAGCCCGCCGGACCTGGGAGCGGCGGCGGTTGCCACCACGAGCCTCGCGGAACAGAATTGCCGGGTGAAAGCGAAGCCCGGCAAGCCGAATCAAGTCTTCGGATGGACCGGCGGCGACAGCGGCAGCGTGATGAAGCCCCCGAGCTATCAGCGGCTCGCCGGCCCATGGATGAACGGGCAGGATCCGAGCGTGTGAGGCATTCCTGGGAGCGCGGCCGTCCCGGCCGCATCTTCAAAAGCGGGCGGGACGCCCGCGCTCCCAGGTCGATCACTTCTTCGCCAGTTTCGCCGCCAACTTCACCGCGTGAATCAAACTCGACGCATCGGCGATGCCTTGCCATGCGATGTCGAACGCGGTGCCGTGATCGACGGACGTGCGAACGATCGGCAAGCCAAGCGTCACATTCACGGCTTCCTCGAAGGCCAGCGCCTTCAACGGAATCAGTCCCTGGTCGTGGTACATGCAGATGTACGCATCCGTGCTCTTGCGATACTTCGGCAGGAACGCGGTGTCAGGAGGAAGTGGGCCGTCCACATCGATGCCCTTCGCGCGGGCAGCTTCGATTGCAGGAAGGATGAAGCGCTCTTCTTCGCGGTCGCCGAAGAGGCCGTGTTCGCCGGCGTGCGGGTTGAGCCCGCACACCAAGAGCCGCGGCTTCTTGCCGCGAATGCGCTCCATCGCCGCGGCCGTGAGTTCGATCGTGTCGAGGATGCGCTCGGTGGTGAGGAGTGCCGGCACTTCGCGATAGCCGACGTGGACCGTGACGAGACTGCAGGTGATCTCGGGAGCCGTGAGCATCATGCAGGATCGCTCGGCGTTGGTGCGGCTGGCGATTATTTCGGTATGGCCAGGGAACGAGAACCCGGCAGCGTGGAGCGATTCCTTGTTGATGGGGCAGGTGGCGATGGCATCGACTCGGCCGGCGAGCGCTTCGTCGATGGCAAAGGTGAAGTAGCGATACGCGGCCGCGCCGCACGCGGCGGAAACCTTGCCGGGTACTACGCCGCTTGCGGCTTCGCAGTTGAGATCGCAAATGTCTCGCGAATCGGCTTTCGGCCAGCCGAGTTGCTTCGCAACTCGATCCAGGATGCGGGTGTCGCCGAACACGACGGGAACGCAGTACTCGCGCACCCGCTCGTCGGCGAGCAGGCGGAGGCACAGTTCCGGGCCGACCCCGGCGGGGTCGCCCATCGTGATGGCGATGCGAGGAAGGGACATGAATTACCAGATACGAGGTACGTCGTAGGCGTCGAAGATTGCATCCACACTGACGATCGTGAGCTTCTCGATTTGAGTCTGGACGGTCAACATCCGATCGAACGGATCTTTGTGATGCCGCGGCAAGAACTCTACGGCGACGGAATGGACGAACGAAATGTCCAGCACTTGAAAATGGTTCGTCGCGAGTTCTCGCGCCAAGAACACTTCCACGGGTTCGACGAGTCCGAGCTTCCCCAGTCCGGCCTTAATCGCCATCTCCCAGCTGCTGGCGACGCTGAACAGTTTCTCGTTGATCGGGTTTTCGATCGCCGTGCGTGCAGTCGAACTCAAAGAGGGATCATTCAACACGAACCAGAGAAATGTATGAGTGTCGAGGAGGAGCCTCACCCCGTGTACTCCTTGAAGTCTTCAAGTGGAGCATCGAAATCTGGAGCGATCCAAAGGACTTTTCCAATCGCGGAACCGGCCTTACACGGCCAACGTTTCTGCACCAATTTCACAACTTTGGCCAGGGGCTGACCTTCGACGGTCAGGATGATTTCGTCTCCCTCATTGAGCTCGGCGACGATCGCCTGCAAATCGGCCGAAGCATCCTCAAGGTTTAGATTGGACATGGTTGCGCTCCTTCCAACAATTCTACCACGTTACCCCAGCTTGTGGATCACGATCTTGTTGTGCCCGACGCTGGTGATGCTCGTCGCATCCGGGCTCAGCACGAAGTCGTGAACGTGCATCGGCAACTTCTCTTGCTTCAACGGCTTCTTCGTCGTGCCGTCGAGGAAGATCAGGAAGCCTTCGCCCGCGCCGCCGGCACCGAGGAGCCAGGCACCGTCCGGCGACCACGCCAGTTTGTTCACGATGCCTTGGTGTTTGTCGCCGGGGAACTCGGCGATCTGCTTGCCGGCCTTCCAATCGAAGACTTCGATGCGGGCCTTGGCTTCGAGGTGGTCGATGTTGCCGATCTTCCCGGTGCCGCCAGCGGCGAGTTGCTTGCCGTCCGGCGAGAAGGCGAGCGAGCGGACGCCGCCGATGGAATGCAGTCGCTGCACCTGATCCCACGTGTACATGATCGGGGCTTCGCAGGTGCCGAGTTGCTTACCGCTTTCGACGTCCCAGACTACGATGTGGCCGACCTTGTCCGCTGTGGCGAGGAGTTTCCCGTCGTTCGAAAACGCGACGGCGTACAGCATGGAGCCGAAGCCTTGCGGCGTCTTCTCCTGGTGCCCTTTCAATTCGCGAATCATCTTGTCCGAAGTCGCGTCCCACAACTTGCAGATCATGTCGTCGGCAATGCTCGCCACGATCTTGCCATCGGGCGAAGCGATCACCTTGCGAATCCACTTGGAGTGGGCGTCGATGGTGCGTACGATCTTGCCGGCCGCAGTGTCCCACCAGGTGAGCTTGCCATCGTAGCCGCCCGAGACCAGTAACTTGCCGGCGAGGGCGACTCCGGTGACGTAACTCTGATGGGCGTAAAGTTCCTTTGGCTCGAACTTCGCGGCGGCGAAGTCCGCTTCGTAGACCTTGAAGTCTTGCGAAGCGAGGTAGCTCTTCTCGGACTTCGGCGCTTGCGCGATCGCAAAGATCGCGGCAGGCCGGGAGAAGTCTTTGACTTGCTTCAACGATTCGAGGTTCGGAGTTGCCATGAGTGGCCGGTGGGTTAGGAGGGTGTGCGAATCCAGAACGAGTCGTAGTTGCCGCCGTATTCCAGCATTCTCAACACAGGCAGTCCGACCATCCCGACAAAATCAGGATGATCGTTAGCGACGTGGGCCGCGATGTCGGCGTTCCCGTAAGCCAGGACGAACTCGACCAACTGAAGCTCAGGGGTATAGAGGCGAACCCAACCGCCATTCATCGGACCGAAGTTGGCAGTCACTTCAGTCGTCAAACGTATGCACAACTTCGAGAAGAGATCTGGAGCGAGAACGATCTCATACGGACAGCCCGTATCGGCCAAGAGATCAACCTCGACTCGCGAACCGTCCTTGTCCAGAAAGGCCAATCGTAACCAAGGCCTTGGCGGATCGCCCTTGTAGAGGTTTCGTTGTTCGCTCATTCCTCGTACCAGATTGGCGACAAGATCATGCCGTAGGCTTCCCGACCCACTTGCACGACCATCGTCTTGAGCGGTTCGAAACCCAGCTGATTCAGCTTCGCGTCGATCGCGTCGAACGATTCCGCATCGGCAACGACCTTCCCGTCGGCGAAACCGACGAACCGTCCCTTCGGATACCTGGAGTCAATCTCGCTCCTCAGCCGTTTGTATGCAGCCTGATTCACCCGGTTTTCTTCTTCAAACAGCATGGGCTCCTCCCCTTTGTTTACTTCACGAGGGCGGCGATCGGTTCGATGCCGGGGTTCACCAGCGGCACGGGGCGCGAGCCGACGTAATAGTTCTTGTTCGGGTTGATGCCGAGGTTCGCATAGATCGTCGCGAACAGGCTGCCCGCGTCTACCTCCTCGGACACGACCGTGTTGCCCTTGGGGTCGCTCTTGCCGTAGACGGCACCGCCCTTCGCGCCGCCGCCGGTCATCGTCATGCTCCAGGCGCTGGCGAAGTGGTCGCGGCCGAGGCTGGCGTTGATGCTCGGCGTGCGGCCGAACTCCGCCAGCGTCACGATCATCACGTCGTCCAACAGGCCGCGATCCTTCAGGTCGTCGATCAGCGTCGCCATCACGTGATCGAGTTCCGGAACCATCTCCTGGTGCGTTTCAAAGTTCTGCCCGTGGCTGTCCCACCAGGCGCGGCCGACGCGCACGAACGGCACGCCCGCTTCCACGAGACGGCGAGCGATCAGCGTTTGCTCGGCGAACTGCGTCTTGCCGTAGCGGTCGCGGACCTTCTGCGGCTCCTGCGAAATGTCGAACAGCTTCTCGCTCGCCATCAGGCCGCGCACGCGTTCGTAGGCTTCGCCCTGGCTGTTCATCGCTTCGGACTGGCGGCCCTTGGCAAACTGCTTGCCGATGATGTCGCGGAGGTCGCCGCGTTCCTTATGGTCGAGGTCGGTGATGGAGTCGAGCTTGCGAATGAAGTCGGGGGCGTTGTTCGTGGTGAGGTCCATCGGTCCGAAGCGGGCGCCGAGGAAGCCCGGGTCGCCGGGGGCCATGGAGCGGCCTTCGGTCTGCGTGTAGAAGGTGACGTAGTCGGGCACCTTGCTGTCGGCGCGGCCCATTTCGCGGGCCAGCACAGCACCGAGATCGGGGTAGCGGAGGTTCGCCTCGTTGCGGCGACCGCGCATCATGGTGATGGCCGCGCTGCCGTGATCACCGTTCTTCGTGTTGAGCCCGCGGATCACGCAGGTGTGTTTCATGCGCTTGGCCATCTCGGGCATCAGTTCCGAGATGTGGGTGCCAGGCACATCGGTCGGGATGGCGCGGAACGGGCCGCCGGTGGTGGCGCCCGGCTTCGGATCCCAGGTTTCGAGTTGGCTGGCCCCGCCAGCGAGCCACAACAGAATGACGCGCTTCTGGCCCTTCTTGAGTTCGCCGGCGAGCGCGGGCGAACCGAGGATCGAGAGGCCGGTCATGTCCGCGGCCGCGGCGGCACCAACGGCGGCTGCACCCATGAAGCCGCGACGGCTGATGGCGTGTTCGGGTGAACCGCAGAAATGCTTCGAGGGCATGTGAGGAACTCCGAATGTTGCCGCTTGCGGCTTCGCATTTCGAATCGCGAAGCCGCAAGCGGCGAGGCTTTAGTAATTAAACCGGAACTCGGGGCTCGTCACAAGCACCCAGAGCACCTGACGGTAAGCGTCGGCCGGCCGGTCGGATCGTTTCTGAACGTAGGCCACGAGCGATTTCACTTCGTCTTCGGTCGGCGAGCGGCCGAACGCCGATTGCACCAGCAGCGTCACGGCGAGTTTCTCGTCCTTGATTGCCTTCACCTTGGTGAGCACGCCGCCGTCGGTGAGGAACTCTTTCATCAGGCGGTCGCCGTTGCTGAAGAGCAGGGCTTCGCCGACGCCGATCTGGAAGTTCTCGTTCGGCTGAGCGATGAGCGAGGCGAAGCCGCGAGCCGAGCCTTCCATTGCTTCGATGGCCTTCTCAAAGTCGTCGGGCTTCTTGCCTTCGAACGAGGCGGGGTCGGCGGCGGCGATCTTGAGAGACGTCGCCAGTTGCATCGGCGTCAAAGGCTTGAGCTTGGCCACGGCGAACAACCGGGCGTCCGGCATCGATTCGGTCGAGTAGCGACTCGACCGCGAGTAAGCCTTGCTCATCGCGATGCCGCGAACGAGCCGTTTGAGATCGTAGCCGTGTTCGGCGGTGTCCTTGGCCAGCCACGCGAGCAGTTCCGGATGGCTGGCGGGGTTCTCGCTGTGCATCTGATCGAGCGGGTTCACGAGCCCGGCTCCGAAGAAGCGATGCCACATCCGGTTCACAATCGACCGTGCGAAGAACGCTGAGTTGCCCTTGGCGAGCGACACCTCGACGAGTTTGCCGCGAGCGCTGAAGTCGGGCTTCGGCGGCGTTTTCTTCGTTTTCTTCGCTTCCTCCTGAGCGTCCTTTTCTTTCTTCTGTTCGTCCTTGGTCATCTCACGGGCGGTGGGGTCGTCGAGCTTCGAGCCGGTGAGGAACATCAGACCGGCGGTCTTCTCGGGCCCCTTGTGCGGTTTGTACTTGATTTGGCCGAAGCCGCGTTCCGCCACGATGCCACTGGCATCGTAGGTGCGGGCGAGGAACGCCTTCATGCCGTAGAAGTGGTCCTGCGTCCAGTCCTTCACGAGCGGGTGATCGTGGCATTGGGCACAACTCACGTTCACCCCGAAGAACGCGACGCTGACGTCGTTGGCGAGTTTGTCCGCGTCGGTGAGGCGCGGGCGAAGGTAGTCTGCGGCACCTTTTTGCTTCGCGTCGGTTTCGTCCGGGAGCATGAGTTCGCGGAAGATCTTGTCCCAGGGTTTGCCGTCTTTCAAGGCTCCGACCAGGTAATCGCGGATGGCCCCGCTGCCGCGGCGTTCGCCATCGGGGCTGAACATCACTTCGAACTGAGCGGCCTGATGGCGGGCGAAGCCGGACGACGCGAGCAGACGCTCGATCAACTTGGCTCGCTTCTGCGATTCCTTCGAGTTCGTGAAGTCGTTGACTTCGGACGTCGTGGGAATGCGGCCGACGAGATCGAGTGTGAGCCGGCGAATCAGCGTGGCATCGTCGGCCTGCGGGGCCGGTGCAACATTGGCGACCCCGATGGCTTCGTCGATGGATTGATCGATGACCGCTTCGATGGGTCGATCCGCAACTTCGGCACGTGCGGGTTCGAGCATCGCAAAAGCGAAGGAAGCCAGGGTTGCGGCAATAGCGAGACGGAGCCGCATGGATGCTCCTGTCGAGGTCGGTGGGTTCAAAGGCGGGACGTCGGGCGGGAGGGAGCGTCGGCGGGGATACAGTTGAAGTATAATCGGCATTCGCGAGGAATGCTAGCGAGTATTTTTGCTTCCTACGAGGTGGCGAATGTTCGGAGAATCTGCGTCGGAGGAATTACCGTGACTTTGCAAGTCTCTTGTAGGAATCGCCGCCGCATGGGAACTGAATTGCGATGAGCCGATCGCTGCTGCAACTGGTGCTTCGCCAAGCCGAGGGGCTGGTCGCGAATCCGGGGGTGGAATCCGATTCCGAACTCCTCCGGCGGTTCGTCCGCGCTCGCGAAGAGACGGCGTTCGTGGAGTTGCTGCGGCGGCACGGACCAATGGTCTGGGCCGTCTGCCGGCATCGCCTTGCGGACGAATCCGATGCCGAGGATGCGTTTCAAGCCACGTTTCTGGCGCTGGTTCGTTCGGCGAACAGCGTGCGAAATGGGAACGCGATAGCGGCCTGGCTGCACGGCGTGGCCGTGAAAGTGGCCACGAAGGCGAAGCGTTCGGCCGTGCGACGCCGGCAGCGCGAGGAACGAGTCGCGGGTTCGGAGGCGGATCGGTCCGTTCCCGAAGCCGCCTGGGACGAATTGCTCTTCGCCGTTCACGAGGAAGTGCAGCGCTTGCCCGATTCCCTCCGGACGGCGTTCGTTCTGTGCGAACTCGAAGGTGTGAGGCAACCCGAGGCCGCCGCACGGCTCGGGTGGAAGCCCGGCACGCTCACGGGCCGGCTCACTCGAGCCCGGCAACTCCTACTCGCCCGGCTCACCAGCCGCGGCCTCGCGCCAGCACTCGCCGGCGGCACCCTCAGCCTCGGCGTCGTGACCGCGACGGCTGCCATGCCCAACACCTTGAGCGACAAGGCACGGATCCTTTGGAACGCGGGCGAGGCGGTCTCGCCAGCGATTCTCAACCTGGTAAGGGAGGTGACTCCGATGATGGCGATTCGAACGAAATTGGCTGCGGCCGCGATCATGCTGGCCGGCGGACTCGGGGCCGTGTTCTTTCCCCTGGCCAACGCGCAACAACCTGGCGGCGGCGGCGGACGTCCGGGGAGCAGTGATCCCGGACTCTCGAACGGTTTCCCGCCACCGGCACTCGTGCCCGCCAAACCCAACGATCCCAACGACCCCGACGGCCCCCGCGGAAGCGACCCATCGATCCGCCTAACGCGCGGAAACGGGATGGCCGGACCACCTGCTGCTGTCGCAACCGGACGCGCCCAATGGGAGTACAAGTTCGTGCCCGAGGGCTTCAACGGCAACTTCGTCAAACTCTTCACCGACATGGGGAACGACGGCTGGGAATTCTGCGGGTCGATTCCACCCAAGGAGCTGAACACCAATACGCTCATCTTCAAGCGACTCAAGGTCGTCGCGAATCGAGGACCTGGTGGCGGTTTTGGCGGTCCTGGCCAGCCTGCAGGTACGCCGATGGGTCTCGGTGGATCCATGGGCCTGGGTGCTGGCTCCGCGGGCATCGGTGCCGGCTCCGCGAGCGGCGGTCCCGGGGCCGCGCCCCCAGGCGACGCTGGACATCCGCTGACGATTCTGAAGTTGAAAGATGCCTCCGCCCCAGAGATGGTCAGGCTCGTCGAAAGGCTCTTTCCGTTGCTCATCATCGAGTGCGACTCGCGCACCAACGTACTCATCTTGCGGGCCGATGAGGCCACCCTCAAGGCCGTGAAAATGCTGATCGATCAACTCGACGTGCCCAGCAAGAAGCCGATCAACGAGCCCGTGAGGCCTTAGGCGAGCGGCAGAGAGTGGTCCGGACCCTTTCGAAGGTCTCATAGAGTGGTATCGCAGTTTTTGTCCGGCGGTTCTTCAGCCGACGGACGTCTTCTGAGCCGGAGGCCGAGGAAACCGGCCAAAACGCGCCCACTCGCGGAGTGCCAGCACTTAAAAGTAGGATAACGAGCCGGAAGCGTTAGCGACGGATTCTCAAGACTGCACGTCGCTTACGCTTCCGGCTCGTAAAAACTACCGCCCTCAATCTCTGCGTTAACAAAACGCAAGCCTCACTTCTCTTCGTCGCTCGCCGCCGGTTTGGGAGACTTCAACAAAGTCGTGAGTGCATATCCGCCGCCGACCGCGAAGAGTACGCCGAGGCCGCCTGCGGCCAAGTAAAAAAGATCGCGTCGATTCACATCGGTCAGCGGTCGAGGCGATTCCGACACCATCCTTGGCTCGGAATCGAAGGGCACGACCGGCGAGGGGAGCGAACTCGGCAGCGTCACTAATTCGACATCGACTTCATCATCGTGCGGCGGTGCGGGATACGGTATCGGTGTTGGCTGCCACGACGGAGCGGCGGGGGTAGGTTTCCCGGGTCGCGTCGGTGCGGGAACGGGTGCTGAGATCGGCCGGTGAGCGCTCGAGGACGAGGACGTCTTGGGCGGCGGTTGGTGCGGAGGCATCGAACTCGAACCCGGCTTGATGGCTGTCACCTGCGGCTTAGCAGGCTCTGGCGGGAACGCATTCGGGGCGCTCATCTGCGACTCGGTTTCGAGCCACTGACGATAAGCCGGGGTCATATCGGCCTTCGCCGCCGCGGTGCCCGCACCCGGAGTCTGGAAGCGCTTGAGAGCTTCGGAACCCTCAGCCGGCGTTTGGTAGCGGTCCTCGGGTCGCTTCGCCAACATCTTGTCGAGGACCTGTTGGAGCCCGGCCGGGATGCCGTCCGAAACGCTGGCGAGCGGCGGCGGGTTCTCCGTCGCGTGCCGCAACATCTGCGTCATGATGTTCGAATCGGTGAACGGCGTCCGCCCCGTCACGCTGTGATACAGCACGCAGCCGAGGCTGTAAATGTCTGCGCGAATATCGGCCGAGCGGGCGTCCTTCGCCTGCTCGGGAGCCATGTAATCCGGCGTGCCGACCACCGCCCCCTCTACCGTCAGTTGCGTGTCGATGGCACCTTCCGGTGCGGATTCGTCGAACAGTTCTCGCCCGAGGCCGATGTCCACGATGCGGATGGTGCCTTCCCACGTGTTGTCCGCAGGACCCTTCCCACTCGCTGGCGTGATCATCAAGTTCGAGGGCTTGACGTCGCGGTGAACCATGCGCCGATCGTGCAGGTGCTGGAGGCCATCGAGTGCTTGGCGCACGAGCCGAACCGCCTCGCCCACGGGAAGCTTCTTGCGGCGCGAAAGGACTTCATCCAACGTTTCGCCTTCGAGGAACTCCATGACGATGAAGTGCCGGCCTCCGGAGTCGCCGACCTGAAAGGCGCGCACGACGTTCGGGTGATCGAGTTGGGTAAGCAGTCGGGCTTCGCGCTGGAAACGGCCGAGCACGCGCTGATCCTTCGCCCGAGACGCGGGCAGGATTTTGAGGGCGACCATTTGACCGAGGGAATGGACGGCCTTGTAGACGCCGCCCATCTGGCCTTTGCCGATCTGGTCGAGGATCTTGTAGCGTTCGAGGAAGAAGCCGTCGGCGCGGCCGCGCTGCACCATGGCCGATTGCCAGGGCGTGAGAATCCGCTTGGAAACGAGGTACTTGCCGAAGGCTTCGATCTGTTCGTTGCCGCCCTGCGTTTCGTCCTTCCACCGTTTGTGGAGGGAATCGACTTCTTCGGACGGCAGCAGCTTGCTCTTGGAAAGCAGGCTGCAGAACTCGGTAACGTCGGTGCTCGGAGTGGCCATGAGAATCCGCAGGTGGGCTGTGCTGAAGCGGCTAGTTGCGACTACTCGCACAGCGATTCTAGCAGGTACTTCAGCTTTCGGATCTCGGGTTCGACCGGGAAGGGGCTCGGCGGCAGGCTGCGAACGTCGACCGTGAGTCCGCGGTCGTAGCGATTCTTCGCGAGGTACGAAATGATCCGGCCGTACTCCAGTTGACCCTGCCCAACGCGGACCTGAAATTCCTCGGGCTTCTTGCCCGTGTCGCGCAGCCGCACGTGGCGCACGTACGGGAAGAGGGCGTCGTAGTTGCGTTCGCCGTGCGGCCCGACCAGATAGTGGCTCGGATCGAGCGCCAGGCCCAGACCCGGAATGCGCCGGCAGAGTTCCAGCGCTCCCAGCGGATCGGCCGTCAGCGTTTCGCTGTGCGTTTCCACCGTGAGCATCACGCCTTCGGATTCCGCGATCCGCGTCCATCCGCAGAGTCGATCCGCCTCGGCATCGAAATCCGCACCCAGCGGCGCGGCCGAAACCGTGAGCAGCGGTACGGTCAGGACGCGGGCCAACCGGCACACGGCACGCAATTGCTTCCGCGCCAGGTCCGGATCGGCGCATGCCACGGCCACGTGAAACGCGGCCAGCGGCAAGTTGGACGCCTTCAATCGCTGTGCGATTTTCGGCCCATCGGCCACCACATCGGCCGGCGATAAATGCGTTCCCGAGTCGTGGATCGCCAAGTCGGCCTTGGCGAATCGCATCTCGCGAATGGTCTGCAGCGCTTCGTCCAGCGACAACCGACTGAAGCACAGCGTCGAGCACGCTACGTACATGGCGTGGGCCTCCCCTCGACAGCGCACGAATGCGTGCGCATCCCCCGAACCAGGTTCTCCGGCGCGTTCCCACACGCCGCAAAACCTTCCCCCAGACGAGTGCGGGGATAGCCAGACCCGCGAGACAACGCAAGGAGAATATTGAGGAAAACTCCCTTCCCCTGGAACAAATTTCTCGGTAGAAGCCCGCGCAACCTGCCCCATCCACCGGAACGGAGACGAGCATGACGCAGCTTCCCATCGCCGAGTGGCACGCCTCGCTCGAGGACATGGAAACCGCGCTGGGCGCGACCCTCGCCGCGCTCGACCGCTATCAGGCGGGTTGGGAGAACCTGCTGGCGGAACGGGCCGCGAACGAGTCCACGCGGCCGACGGCCGATCATCTGGAATTGCGTTTGCGGGAATGGGACGCTCGCCTGATCGCGGCCGCGGAACTGGCGACCTCCGTGGAACGGGAACTCCACGATCGCGAAGCCGCCGTCGGGGCCTGGAAAGATTCCGTGAGCGAATGGCGGCAGGGAATAGAACAGCGGTAGGTTCGCGTTCCGCTCGGAGACTCTCCCGTGCCATCGGTTGCCGTCATCATTCCGGCCGCGGGGCAATCGTCCCGATTCGGCGGACCCGACAAAAAGCCCTTCACTTCGCTCGATGGCCGGCCCGTCTGGCAGCGTTCCGCCGAACTCTTCTGGACTCGCTCGGACGTGTCCAAGGTCTATCTCGTCATCGCGCCGGACGACCGCGACGAGTTCCGCTCGCGGTTCGCGCACCTCCTCGCCTTCACCAATGCCGAGATCGTGGACGGTGGCGCGGAGCGTTTCGACTCCGTGGCGAACGCGCTGGCCCGGATTCCCGAATCGGTCGATCTGGTGGCGGTTCACGATGCGGTGCGGCCACTCGGAACGCAGGCCTTAGTGGATGCCGTGTTCGCCGCCGCCGCGAAAACGGGGGCCGCCATGCTGGCGATCCCGGTCGCCGATTCGCTCAAGCGCGTGGACTCGGCAACGAACCTCATCCAGGAAACGGTACCGCGCGCCGGGCTCTGGCAAGCGCAGACGCCGCAGGTCTTCCGCCGCGACTGGCTCGTCGAAGCGTATTCGCGACGCGGCGAATTCCCCGGTTCCATTACAGACGATGCGCAACTCATCGAGGCGCTCGGCCACGCGGTCAGCGTGGTGCCCGGCTCGCCGTTGAACTTCAAGATCACGACGAAGGACGACCTGAGCTTGGCGGAATTGATCGTGAAGAGCCGCGAAGTGAAGCAACCGGATCGCCCCTCGCTGGGCTTCGGCGAGGATGCTCAGTGGTAATTTGTCGGCTCGCCGTTACGCCGTCAATTCGTCCCACATTTTCTTGTAGCCCTTCAAGAAGGCCGTACCCTCCGCGACGCTGTAGCTCTTGCCCACTTCGCACATCGTGTAGCGATCGTAGCCGATGCCGCGCAGCAGCTTGAACAACTCGCGGTAGGGGTACGTGCCCTTCTGGTCGTTCTCCAGGTCGTTGATGTGGCAGGAACGAATCCACGGTTTGAGCATCTCGAAGGCCGCCACCACGCTCTTCTTGTCGTCCAGGTCGGTGGGGTTCGAGTTCCACGTGAGCCCGACAGACGGATGGCCGCAGGCGTCCATGAACGCCTTTACGTTCTTGGGCACGGCGGTGACCGCGCCGTGAACTTCGACCCAGATTTCGACGCCCGCATCCTTCGCCGCCTTACCGCACTCGGCGAGCGATTTGCCGATCTGCTCGAAGGTCTTCTGCGGGTCGGCCCCCTTGGGCACGCCGTTGGGTCGTACCTTCACGCCGGTGCCGCCGAGGTCGTGAACGAGGCCGATGAACTCCTTGCACGTCTCGATGTTCTTCTTCACGACGGCGGGATCGTCCGAGTGGAATTCGCAGATGCTCCCGCTGCCCCAGAAGACGACGCCGGAATCCGCGAATTGCGCCTTCACGTCCTGCCGTTCGGACTGCGAGAGCTTCGGCTCGACGTTGTGCTTGTGGGTCGTGCGGCACTCGACGGCCGCGATGCCGACCTCTTTGCACACTTTCAGAATCGTGGGCAGGTCCCAGGTTGCCGGCACGTTGTAGGTGACGAGCCCGAGTTTGAACTTGAGTGGCTTCTCCGCGAGCCACGAGCCGGAAGCGTGAGCGACGGGAGTCAGAACCGCACCCGCTGCGGCGAGGAATGAACGGCGGGAGAGGGAGTTCATGTGAAGCACTCGGAGTGGCCCTGGGACAGCCCAACTCATGATGAACGTTTGAGATCGGGACGCAAGCAAAAAATACTTGGGGCCGCGACAATAATCGAAGCCCGTCGCGCATCTCATCTGGTGAGAGGATGGCAGCCCTCTCGTGTGGGAGCGACAGTGCCGGGCTGGGCGGTAACGGGGCTGGCAGCGTCCCTGAAACCGTCCAGCCCGGTCGATTTGTTTCCCTCACCATCACTTCTTCAACTCAACCCCGCAAAATCGGCACATCTTCGCACGGAAATACTGGGCTGTTGGGATAAGTGGGTTGGTTGGCGCAAACTTTGCAGGTAATCTCGCAAGTAGGGCGTGAAAACAACTCCAACCCACGACACCCAGAGATTCCCATGAAGAAGTGGCTCCTCGCGTCCGTGCTAGCCTTCGCTGGCCTCGGCACCTTCGCCAACCGGGCCTCGGCCTGGTATCCCGACCGACACGGAGCCTATCCGGCTGCCGTCGCCTTCCCCATGATTACCCCGTCCGGGTACTTCACCAACTCGTACTACTTCCCGTGGTACTACCCGTGGTTTCAAAACTACAACTACTCGCACGGCTACTACGCGAACTGGTGGCAGGGCGGCGGATACGCTTCCTACTACGGACAGCAGATGTACCCTCCCGTGCAAAGGCTCGACATTCACATTCATCTGTCCGAACCGAGTCGTGGGCCGATGCTTCCTCCTCCGAAGAAGGAGATGCGCAAGATGGAACCGGGTAAGGTTTCGATCTCGCTTCCGGCGGACGCGAAGTTGACCTTCAACGGAGCGCTGGCCGGCGGTACCGGTGAGGTTCGCACCTTCTTCACCCCAGAACTCAACGCGGATCGAGATTACGAATACGTGCTGACGGCGGAAGTGACCCGCGAGGGCCAAACGATGACGGCAACCGAACGCGTGATCGTTCGTGCGGGTGAAGTGACCACCGTGACGCTCAAGCCGACCGCCACGGCCCGAAAGTGAGTCACCAACCGCTTGCGGTTTCGCGAAACCGCAAGCGGTTTACGGTTTCAGCACCGACATGTTCTCAATCCAGCCCGCGATGCTCGGCTCCATCCAATTCGTCAACAAACTCGGCCACACACCCAACAGTATTGCCAGCAGTGCGAACGGCACCAGCACGGCGGCTTCGCGCGCGGTCAGTTCCGGGAACGACGCCGTCGCCGGGTTGGTTCCGAAGTAAACGCGCTGCCAGGCCCAGAGCAAGTAACACGCGGTGAGTACGACGCTGAACACGGCGGGAATCGCGAGCGCCGGCGAATAATTCCACGCCGCCATCAGCACGGAGAACTCGCCGAAGAAACCGCACAGGCCCGGCAAGCCCATCGAGGCGAAGAACAGAATCGCACTCAGCCCCGAGTAGAGCGGCATTGGCTCGTAGAGGCCGCTGAACTGGTTCAAATCTCGGTGGTGGGCGCGATCGTACACGACGCCGACGATGAAAAAGAGCGCCGAGGCCGTGATGCCGTGGGCCACCATCTGGAACATCGCCCCGGTCACGCCCCAGCCCCAGTATTGCGATTGCGTTCCGCTGGACCACGCCGCGAGGCCGAGCACCACGAATCCCAGGTGGCTCACGGATGAGTAGGCGAGCAGTTTCTTGAAGTCGGTCTGGCCCATGGCGACGAGCGCGCCGTAGACGATGCTGATGACGCCGAGCAGCCCGACGAACCAGGCGAGTTCGTTCGCGGCCCACGGGCAGATCGGGAACGCAACGCGGATCAGGCCATAGCCGCCGAGCTTCAACAGCACCCCGGCGAGGATCATGCTGATCGGCGTCGGTGCCTCGACGTGGGCATCGGGCAACCATGAGTGCAGCGGCACGATCGGCACCTTCACCGCGAACCCGGCAAAGAGCAGAATGAATACGACGTACTGGAAGGTCTTCGTGCAGATCGGCTCGGACTTGAGCCGGGCGATCGCTTCATCCCGTTTCACGCCGGGTGCGAAGAGCCGCACCTGCTTGCCGTCCGCACTCGCGGGTTCATCCCCGACTTTCTCCTTCGCCACGAGTCGCTCTTCCTGACCGCTCAGAATCAGCATGGCGGCGCGGCCCGCCTTCGAGAGCGTCACGAAATCGAACGAGTGAATCTCGACGCGGTCGAGGATCGCTTTTGGAATTTCGCCGCTCGGCACGCCGCCGATTTGTCGAGCCTTGGCTTTCACTTCCTCCTGATCGACGAAGTCGCGGACGTTGACGGAGTAGAGCGCGATCATGGCCACGAGAATGCCGACGCTGCCGAGCAGGGTGTAGAGGAAG
>JAYTUG010000375.1:0-5645 GCA_043744695.1 Gemmataceae bacterium | reverse complement strand
TTCGCGTTGCAGTAGCGGCCATACGGATACAGGATGAACTGGCCGGGAACGGGGATGATGCCGCTGGCACCCTGCTGATTCGCCATGAAGTTGACTTCCGTCAGGTTCTCGCCGCGGCCGTGCCACCAGAAATCGAGGCGATGCTTCGACTCGCCGTTAAACTCGTACTCCTTCGGCACGAACAGGCCGTAGGGCTGGGCGGAGCCATCGATCTTCGAGCGGTAGCCGCGTACGACGTAGCCCGTTTGCGCGGTCCACGGGTGCTTACCGTCTTTGAGCAACTTCGCGCGGTCCAGGCCATCCTTCAGGACCTTCTTCACCTGGGCGATGCCGTTCTTGGCGTCGTACACTTCTCGGTAGGTGATCGCGTAGCGCACGGCCTTCTCGTGGATCTCCACGTCGGGCAACAATTCGTGTTGGCCGATGCCCTTGATGATGCCCTGAAGCTCGGCGAGTTCGGCCTTGATTTCGTCGGCGTCGGCCTCGGGAATCTCGATGCCCAGCGGCGGCACCGGGCGAACCTTTTCGACGATATTGTCCGTCGGGCCGTCCGCGAACGACAGCGCGGCAACGGCAAACAGCAGCGGCAGGGAGAGGCGACGCGCGAACATGGTGGCTCCTCGCGGGGTCTGGCGGGTAGCGGCAATCCTACGCCAATCCGCGTCGCCGGTCCAATCGCCAATCGCTTTCCTCCTTCACCACGAGCCCGCATTCTGATAAATCATGCTCACTGGATGTATTTGAATCGCGGGTGGCTCACACCCCACAACGGAGGATCTCCCATGGCGTCCACGAAGATGATCGACGTTCGCCGAGGCATGGTGCTGAATATGAACGGGCAACTCTGGTACTGCCTCGACCGCGACCTCAACACGCCCGGCAACTGGCGCGCCATCCTTTACTTGAAGCTCAAGAACATGACCACCGGGTCCATCACCGACGAACGCGTCCACCCGGACGACAAGGTCGACGTCGTGTTCCTCGACACCAAGGATTACAACTACTCGTACAAGGACGGCGAGGACTTCGTGTTCGTCGACGCCGAGTCCTTCGAACCGGTCACGCTCAGCGGCAGCATGGTCGGCGACATGATCCAGTTCCTCCGCGAGAACGACACCTGCAAGATCACCTTCTACGACGGCAAGGCACTCTCGATGGAGTTGCCCCAGACGGTGACGCTGAAGGTGATCGAGACCGAACCCGGCATCAAGGGCGCGACCGCCGCCGCTCAAACCAAGGCCGCCACGCTCGAGACTGGACTCATCGTGCAGGTGCCTTCGTTCATCGCACAGGGCGAACTGATCGAAATTCAGACCGAAGACAAGAAGTACCTGCGCCGCTCGAAGGAAGGAAAGTAGTGTCGCTCTTTGAAATTCCCGTTACCGCACTCGACGGTTCGCCCCAGACGCTGGAGCAGTACCGGGGCAAGGTACTGCTGATCGTGAACGTCGCCAGCAAGTGCAGCTTCACCCCACAGTACGCCGGGCTTGAAGAGCTCCACCGCAAGTACGCGGATCGCGGGCTCGTCGTACTCGGATTCCCGTGCAATCAATTCCTCGGCCAGGAACCGGGCACGGAAGCGGACATAAAACAATTCTGTTCCTTGAAGTACGACGTGACGTTCCCAGTCCTCGCGAAGGTCAACGTGAACGGCGCGGATGCCCATCCACTATATCAGCACCTTAAAGCTGCGGCCCACGGCACCCTCGGCACTCAGGCCATCAAGTGGAACTTCACGAAGTTCCTCGTCGACCGGACCGGTAACGTTGTGAAGCGCTTCGGGATGTTCACCACACCGAAGTCGCTCGAAGCGGAGATCGAAAGGCTTATCGTTTAGCCGCGACGCGGAGTCCTCGGAGCGGAGCGCGGCATCGCCGGCACCCATCACGTCTCATTCCACCGTCACGCTCTTTGCCAAGTTCCGCGGCTTGTCCACGTCGCAGCCGCACAGCACCGCGATCTCGTACGCCAGCAGTTGCATAGGGATCGCGACCACGATCGGCTGCAAGTACTCGGGCACATCGGGAACCGAGATCACATCGTCGGCCACGGCCGCGACCTCGGCATCGCCCTCGCTGCAAATCGCGATCACCGGGCCACCGCGAGCCTTAATCTCCTGCATGTTGGACATCACTTTGTCGAAGGCGTAGCCGCGCGGCACCAGGAACACGCTCGGCGTGTTCTCATCCACGAGCGCGATGGGGCCGTGCTTCATCTCCGCGGCCGGGTAGCCTTCGGCGTGGATGTAGCTGATCTCCTTGAGCTTGAGCGCGCCTTCGAGTGCTGCCGGGTAGAGGTACTGCCGGCCGAGGTAGAGCACGTTGCGAGCGTCGGCATATTTTGCGGCCACGCGCTTCACCTGGTCGTGACAGCCGAGCGTGTGGCGAACCGTCTCGGGCAGGTTCCGAAGTTCCTCGATGATTCGCGCCCCTTGCAGGCTCGAAAGGTGCCGGGTGCGGCCGAAGTAGAGTGCCAGCATCGCGAGTACGACGCATTGCGAAGTGAACGCCTTCGTGCTAGCGACGCCGATCTCGGGGCCAGCATGAAGGTAGACGCCGCCGTCGGCTTCTCGCGCGATGCTGCTGCCCACCGCGTTGCAGATCGCGAGCGTGGTGTGGCCCATGCGTTTCGACTCGCGAAGGGCCGCGAGCGTGTCCGCCGTTTCGCCCGATTGCGTGATCGCGAGCATGATCGTGCTGCGGTCGATCGGCGGGTTGCGGTAGCGCAACTCGCTGGCGTATTCCACTTCCACGGGCATGCGAGCGAGTTCTTCGAAGAGATATTCGCCGACCAGACCCGAATGGTAGCTCGTGCCGCACGCGGTCATGATGACGCGATCGATCTGGCGGAGTTGCTGCGGCGAAAGGTTCAGCCCACCGAAGCGGGCGCTGGCATCGTCGTCGTCGAGCCGGCCGCGCATCGCGTTCGCGAGCGCCTCGGGCTGCTCGTAAATTTCCTTCAACATGAAGTGCGGGTAGTCGCCCTTCTCGGCGTCGCCATCGGCGAGGAAGTTGGCAATGTCGTGCATCGAAGTGGGAACGAACGTGTGATCTTGGTCGCGGATTTCCCACGCGTCGCCGTCGAGGGTGCAGAGTTGCCGATCCGTGAGGTAAACGACCTTGTCGGCAAAGCCCGCGAGGGCGTTGGCATCGCTGGCGAGAAAAGTGCCGCCATCGCCCATACCGATGACGAGCGGGCTTCCGAGCCGCGCTCCGACGATGAGACCCGGCTCGTGCCGCGACATCGCGGCAACGCCATACGTTCCCTTCACCAAGCCCAGTGCTTGCCGTACCGCCGCGACGAGGTCGCCGTCGTAGAACCGGCCCACGAGTTGCGCGAGCACTTCAGTATCGGTATCGGAACGGAAGTGGACGCCGGACGCTTGCAGTTGCTGCTTGAGCGCGGCGAAGTTCTCGATCACGCCATTGTGAACGATGGCGATGTCATTGGTGGAATCCAGATGCGGATGGGCGTTGCGATCGGTGGCGCCGCCATGCGTGGCCCAGCGCGTGTGGCTGATTCCGTAACAACCCGGCGCGGGGTGCGCCGCGACGTGTTTGCTCAGTTCGACGAGCCGACCAGCTTTCTTCCGCAGGTGCAGTTCGTTGCCCGTGCCAGTGATGAGTCCGGCACTGTCGTAGCCGCGGTACTCCAGCCGCCGCAGCCCTTCGAGCAAAATCGGCGACGCTTCCCGCTGACCGGTAAATCCCACGATCCCACACATGTCTCGGCTCCTTCCGCACGTCCCGGAGTGGGCGAACGGTTGTAGCCGAGGTGGAAGGAGAAGGGGAAGGGCAACTCACTTCTTCATCTGCTTCAACTGGGCCTCGATGTTCTTGGCCCGCTCGCGAATGCCGTTCCTCAGGCGATCGACCTGGTTCTTGTAATCGCGGCCCGCACCCGCGTCGATCGAGGCCAGCGCCGGCTGAACTTTCTTCTCCAGTTCGTCGAGCCGCTTCACCAGTTCCTCTGGCTTGAACACCGTATTCACGATCTCGCGCATCCGCGTGAAGTATCGCTTCTTCCCCTCCGGCGTATTGATCACGCCCTGCGCCACCATGCCCCCAAAGCCCGGCAACGCCGGCCCATTCGGCTCCCCGAACATCTGATCCATACCCGACGGAATGAATGTGATCTTGTTCTTCTTCGGGTCGTGGTAGATGCGGTAGTTGTTGCACTTAAACGGGTAGCCGTCCCAATCCCAACAGAGCGATTCGACCACCATGTAGCTGATGAACGAATCGAGGTCGAGGAGTTTCTCGAGCTCCTCGAATCGCTTCTTGGGGTCGCCTTCGCGCGCTGCCGCGACGAGGGCTTGAAGGTCCTTACGATCCGCGACGTCCTTCTTGGTCGAGATCAGTTCGAGCGGTTGGTCGATGTCGCGGAGGAAGCCGCCATCGTAGAAGTTGCCGCGATTGTTCTTGAAGTGGCGTTTGAGAAATTCTTTGTCGTAGCCTTCCTTCACGTAGTAGAGGCCGCGTTTGCGTCCGTCGATGGTGACGAGTGCGTGCCCGACGCGAGCGGCCGGAACCCCCGCGGCCCGGAAGATTTCTCCGCACAGCAGTTCGCTGAGGTAACTCGGATCCTGGACCGAATTGGCGAGGTGGAACTTGGCCATCCCGCGATAGCGGAGGTCGTCCTCGAATTTGTCGACGTGGATGGTGAGGCCGGGCTTGTCGTCGAGCCCGCGGAAGCTGCCTACCGCACCCTTCAGGTGAACCCCGACATCCTCGTAGACCTTGTCTCCATCCTTGAGCTTGGCCTTCACGTAGGTTCGGGGCTCGCGCCGCAGGGTATCCGCAGCCTTCTTGTCGAATTCGAGCGTAAGCGAAAGCACCTTCCCATTGCGGAAGAACGCATCGCGTTCGGTGATGAGCCGCGGCGGAGGAGCCACCGGCGGCTGAGCGAGGCTTGCGACGACGACCACCGGAAGCAGCAAGAGTGCGATGAACCAGCGGGGCATGAGTCCACCTCGTGAAGGTCGCATGCCGTTATGTTATCAGCCGCGCAACTCCGCGCCAGTTGCATCCTGGGATCGTGGCCTTCCCGACCGGGTGAGTCACGATGAATGCGACCAAGGATTGATCTGCCTACCGCGCTCGACCCGGCCCCACTTGTAGGAAGCTGTTCACGCTCTGTTTGAGCTTGCGGTGAGCCGCGGTCGACCCGTTGCAGAGTTGTAGCACATCGCGGACGCTGAGGCCGGGATCGGGGTACGGGAGTCGGGCCAAAGCCTCGTCGAGTTTGAGCGGAAGGGCATAGCGGTTGTCGAGGCCGAGGCCGATCTCGATGCGGAATCCGCGGAGGGCTTCGAGGTCGCGATAGAATCCGCGCACGTCGATCTTCAATCGGCTGAGCAAACTCCGGCGAGTGAGCGGACCCTCGCCCAGAAGCGCGAGCAACTTGTACAAGCGGGCCGCGCGCTGCGCCGTGAGCGTGATCGGTGCGGGCGTGGGCTTCTTCCCCATGTCACTTCCTGACTCTCGCAATTGGGCTCACCTCCGTGTTCGACAGCAGCAAAGCCTCCGGCTCGGCTCGTTAGTGAGTGGACGTGATACTAGGGACGCCGCGAGTCGAAAGCAAGCGCCGAACCAACTTCGTCAGTGGTGCAGGCGCGAACGGCGGCGGATGAACTCGTCGACAAT
>JAYTUG010000374.1:0-21861 GCA_043744695.1 Gemmataceae bacterium | reverse complement strand
AGCCGGCGAATCCGTCCCTGCGTGCGGGCCTCGCATTCGAGACTCGTCAACGCTTCCAGGTACTGCGGATAGCTGAAGTTCTCCTGCGCCGCCCGCCGAGCCTGGCTCGAGAAGTGATCCCGGAACGCCGGCAAGCGGAGTTCCGCACCGGACTTCGCCAACGCGATCGCCGCATCCGGTGACAGGGGTGTGTCACTCGCCAGCAGCACGCGCAGGGCGTCGTCGATGACGGCACGAGCGAGTCCGGATTGCGAGTGTTTGAGGTAGCTCGGGACGGGATTGCGAGTGCGGGCCACGGCGGAACTCCGTGGATTCTGTGAAAGACTTTCACAGAATCCGTCGTTCGGAGTCGCGCCCGGCACCGACCGGGGTTAGCGTGAAATGCTTCGGCTGATGGACTTTACTGTTCAGAGCGGGTGATGGGGCTCGAACCCACGACAACCTCGTTGGCAACGAGGTACTCTACCACTGAGTTACACCCGCAATACCGCTGATTGAAGTTTAGGGATCGCCGACGGGACGGTCAATGGCCAAAACTCGATGCTCGTCAAGCGGGCTTCGCGTTGATCAGTCTCAACCGCACCATGTTGAGCGCCAACTTCGCGGTTCGGCTCATCACTTCCTGCCGCGTGCCCAGCCAACCGTAGCGCGTGACGTCCGTGCCATCGGCATGGGCCAAGGCCACGTACGCCGTGCCAATGGGGTTCTCTTCAGTTCCGCCTCCGGGGCCAGCGAACCCAGTCGTCGCAACCGCGAGGTCCGTTCCGAATCGCTCCCGCACGCCCTCGGCCATCGCCCGCGCCACCGGATCGCTCACCGCCCCGAAGCGATCGAGCAAGTCGCGGGGCACGCCGAGTTCGCGGTGTTTCACGTCGTTCGTATAACTCACGATGCCGCCGTAAAAGTAATCGCTGGCTCCGGGCACCTGACAAATGCGATGCGCGACGAGGCCTCCCGTGATGCTCTCGGCCGAGGCCAGCGTCTGCCGTTTCTCATGGAGCAGTTGCACGACGATGTCTTGAAGCTCCTCGGTTCCGGTTCCGAAGACGAGGTCGCCGAGCCGTTCGCGAATGGTCTGTTCCACCGGCCCGATTTGCTCCTCCACTTCTCCAAGCGTCCGGGCTCGCGCGAGAATCCGCAGCGATATCACGGCATCGCTGACGGTGATGCCGACTTCGGGAACGTGCCCGCGGCGCGTGAGGTCGAGAAGGCGTTCCTCGACGAGCGATTCGCCCGCTCCGAAGGTGTTGAGCTTCCGCTGGATGAAGACGCCGCCGCCGAGCCCGGCTTCGAGCAACCGAGGCCGGACTTGTTCGTCGAACATGCGGAACATTTCGCTCGGCACGCCGGGCATGGCGATGAACAGTGCCCGGCCGATTTTCATCCAGACCCCGGGGGCCGTGCCCGAGACGTTGAAGATGGCGTGGGCACCGATGGGGAACAAGGCTTGGACGCGGTTGCGGTCCGGCATCACCCGGCCGCGAGCCGCGAACATCATGCGAATGTGATCGAGCGAGATCGGGTCTTCTTCCAACTCGACGCGGGCCACGGCGGCGAGCGCTTCGCGCGTTAGGTCATCTTGCGTGGGTCCGAGGCCACCGGTGGAAATCACGAGGTCGGCCCGCTCGCACGCCAGGCGGATGCACTCGATGTTGTCCGCGAGATCGTCGGCGACGGTGGTGTGAAAGCCGACCGGAATGCCGATGGCCGCGAGCCGTTGGCTGAGCCAGTGACCGTTGGTATCGAGGTTTTGGCCGCTGGTGATCTCGCTGCCGATCGAGAGGATTTCGGCTTTCATTCCGTCTGCCTGCTGCGGGTGAGCGAAGGTCGTCTGCTCGTTGTAGCCCAACTACGGAACGGCTTCCACCTCGACACTCTCCTCGGGCACCTCCGCTTCGGGCTTCACGGCCACGAGCTTCGCGTCGTCGATCTTGTACTGCTCGATCTTCTTGTGCAGCGTGTTGCGGTTGATGCCCAGCCGCTCGGCGGCCTTGATCTGCGTGCCCCCGAATTGCCGCATCACTTCCTCGATCAGTTCGCGTTCGAGGCCATCGACGAGGAACGGATGGAAGCCCTTGATCCCCGCGGAGAGCGGCGCCTGGAGCCCGGCGCGAACGAGGTTGCGAATCAGCGAGCGCACGTCGTTGCCGCCGCCGTTTCCGTTGGAGTTCTTCGCGGGGCGAAGGGCATAGCGCGGCCGGCCGAAGCGCATCATCTCCATCCCGATCGCGCCGCCATCCGCCATCACCACGAGGCGCTCGAGCGTGTTCTCCAACTCGCGGACGTTCCCCGGCCAGTCGTGGGCCCGCAGCGAGTCCAGCACCGCCGGCGTGAGTTCCGGAACCGCACATTTCTGCATCTCGCCGTAGCGCTTGATGAAGAACTGCGCCAGCGGAGCGATGTCGTCGCGGCGTTCTCTCAACGGCGGCAGCACCACCGGGATCACGTTCAGCCGGTAGTACAGGTCTTCGCGGAAGCTGCCGTCCTCAACGAGTTCTTCGAGCGAAGCGTTGGTCGCGGCAATGACCCGCACATCGACGCGGATCGTCTTGCTATCGCCGACTCGCTCCAGCTCGCGTTCCTGGAGCACGCGCAACAATTTGAGTTGAAGCTGCGGCGAAGTGCTGTTGATTTCGTCGAGGAAAATGGTGCCGCCGTGTGCCGCTTCGAAGCGGCCGACTTTGTCCGCGACGGCACCGGTGAACGATCCTTTGATGTGGCCGAAGAGTTCGCTTTCGAGCAGGTTCTCGTGCAGGGCTCCGCAGTTGACGCGTACGAAAGGGCCGCTCGCCCGGCGACTCAATTTGTGAATTGCTTTGGCAATCACTTCCTTCCCGGTGCCGGTTTCGCCCACGAGCAAGACGGTGGTCGGCCTCGGCGCGGTCAGCCGCACGAGTCGATAAACGTCTTGCATGGCGGGAGCCGTGCCCACGATCTCGGGCAGAGGCGGCTCGGCATGCTCGTTTTTGGGCATTATCACGTCGCTTCCGGGAGAGGAAGCCAGGATTCGTCCATAAAGTCCGAGAGGTGCTGATTAGTATACGCGGGTGTGCCCGCGTTCGCCACACGATTCGCCCGAAAGATGGGCAGTAAGCGAATGAGTAACCACGGAATACACGGAACACACGGAACACACGGAACCCGAAAAAATGAAGAATGGAGCAGGGGTATTCGGGTACGTGCATGTAGAATCGCTCTACCGACCATCTGCTTTATTCCGTGTCTTCCGTGTATTCCGTGGTGAGCTTTCCCCTCTGGAGCCAACATGCCCGAACCGATCGTCATCGCGACCTGGCCATTCGGTACGACTGCGACCGACGCCGCGATGAGGCGGCTCGCGAAAGGCGATGCGGCACTCGATGCCGCGCTCGCCGGTGCGGAAGCCGTCGAAACCGACATGAGCATTCGCAACTCGGTCGGGTTCGGCAGCCTGCCCGATCGCATCGGCCGTCTCACGCTCGATGCCTGCCTCATGGAAGGTAAGACGTTGTCGTGCGGGGCCGTGGCCGGGCTCGAACACATTCGCCATCCCGCGGCCGTGGCCCGCAAGGTCATGGAGAAGACGCCGCACATTCTGCTCGTGGGCGAAGGGGCCAAGTGGTTCGCCCTGCAAAACGGCTTCCCCCTCGAATTCCCATACACCGCCGAATCGATCAAAGAGTGGATCGAGAACCACCCGAGCAAGAAGAGGAAGGACGACAAGCCGGTGCGCGTCGAGAACCCGTCGGACATCAACGTCGAGATCGACGAGAACAATCACGACACGGTGACGGTGCTGGCGCTGGACAAGAAGGGGAGCCTCGGCGGCGTGTGTACGACGAGCGGGTTGGCGTACAAGTTGCCGGGCCGCGTGGGCGATTCACCCATCATCGGGGCGGGCCTCTACGTGGACGATCTCGCCGGCGCGGCCGGGGCCACCGGCGTGGGCGAGGAGATCATCCGCATCAACGGCAGCGCCTTCGTCGTGGAACTGATGCGAAGTGGGAAGTCGCCTCAGGAGGCGTGCGAACTGGCCTGCAAGCGCGTGAATGCGACGGCGGTTCGCCGCGGCGTTCATCCGGCCCAGGTCGCGTTCCTGGCTCTCGACCCGAAGGGTCGCGTCGGGGCCGCGTGTACGAGCCGCACGAACTTCAAGTACGCGGTGAACAAGGGCGACAAGAGCGAATTGCTCGCGGCGAAAGAAGTGCCGCCCGAAGCGTGAGACAAGGCAGGACAGACAACGTGAGCTACCCGACAACTTCGGCTGGGCGGCGACAACTCGCGGACGAGTTGACGGCGAAAGGACTCGTTCCGACCCAGGGCAGGCAACACTTCAATCGTGCTACAATAGACAAGATGGTCGATGCCATGGCCGATGGTTCATTCGACTGGAGCAAGGCCAGTCTGCAACCGGTTATCATGGGACCAAAAGGAGAAATACTCGGAGGCCATCACCGTGTGGTCGCTGCTCACCTTTCCGGGATGGATCTTTCAAAGGTATCCGGTCCACGCCCGCAAGTGCAGATATACCCGCAGAACTTTCGGCCTGAACACGAGTGGATCGACGCGTTGCCGGATGTACCCTGATGGCACTCATTTGAAGGAGGAGAATATGAGCTTCGAGACATTCCGCGTTGAGCTTCGAGGAGGCGCGTCGTCCTTTGCGCAAGTGGACGGCCTCATCCGTCAGCTTCCTCACACGATTGCCGACGTCGAGCCCATCGCCTCGGGAGACTCGAGCTACTACACCGTGAAAGACGGCAACCACACGATCGAAGTCGAAGTCGCGCCGTCGCCGGTGCGCGTGTCGTGCCGCTTCACACTGAGCCATCCGCCATCGGTCGATGCCGCGCTCTTGAGTCTCGTGCGAGAACTCACGGTGCGGCTCGGGATGGACGCATTCGTGTGCGACGACGTTTCCACGCACGATTCGCAGGGATTTTCGATCGCTCGGTTTGCCGAGTTCGCGGAGATCGTTTCCCGCACGATTGCCGCACGTCGAGCCGAATGGATCGCAAACTTCGGATCGGAGTATTATTCCGTCACGGCTCCAGAGCTTTACGAGAAGGTCATTCTCCCCAGATGCGTCGCTGTCGGCTGAGTTTCTTTTGCGAATCTCCACCATGCCTTCCATCGTTCTGTCCACGGACGTTGTCGAGTTCCCGTGCCGTCGCGGGAAGGTGCGCGACGTCTACGATCTCGGCGAGACGCTCGCCATCGTCGCCACCGATCGCATCAGCGCCTTCGACTGGATCATGCCCAACGGCATCCCCGGCAAGGGCCGCGTACTCACCGAAATGACCTCCTTCTGGCTGAACTTCTTAGCGGTTCCCAATCACCTCATCAGTGTCGAAGTTGCGGACTTGCCCGAGCCGTTCCGCAGGCGGGCCGATGTCTTTGCGGGCCGCACCATGCTGGTTCGCAAGACGGAGGTGATTCCCGTCGAGTGCGTGGCTCGCGGCTACCTCGCCGGCTCCGGCTGGAAGGAATATCGCTCGGCCGGCACCGTCTGCGGCATCCCACTGCCCACGGGCCTTCAAGATGCCAGCCCGCTCCCCGAGCCGATCTTCACGCCCGCCACGAAGGCCGAGCAAGGTCTGCACGACGAGAACATCCCGTTTGAAAAGATGATCGCCGCCGTGGGCCGGGCAACGGCCGAGGAACTCCGCGACCGCACACTCGACGTCTATCGCCGCGGAGCGGCTTTCGCCGAGTCGCGCGGCATCATCCTCGCCGATACCAAACTCGAATGGGGCCGACTGCCCTCCGGCGAACTCATCCTGATCGACGAAGTGCTGACGCCCGATAGCTCGCGCTTCTGGCCGCGCGACACCTATCGGCCCGGTTCCTCGCCGCCGTCGTTCGATAAGCAGTTCGTTCGCGACTGGCTGGAAACGACGGGATGGGACAAGTCGAGCCCGCCGCCGGAGTTGCCGGAAGAAGTCGTGCATCGCACGGCGGCGAAGTATCGAGAAGCGCTCGAGAAGTTGACGGCCTGATCTTCACACGCGCTTCGCGACCGTGACGATCACGTACTTCGAAGTCGGCGTGTTGCTGCCATCGGCGGTGCTGTTCAGGGGCACGAGTACGTTCGCCTCGGGAAAGTACGTCGCACAGCACCCGCGCGGGATGTCGTATTCCACGACGATGAACTTCGGGGCAACGCGCAGTTCGCCCTGAAAGTGACCCGTGAGATCGACCACGTCTTGGCTCTTCAAACCGCGTTCGAGCAAGTCAGCCGCGTTCATCAGCACCACTCGCCGCTCGTTCTGGATTCCCCGGTACCGATCGTCGAGGCCGTAAATGGTCGTGTTGAACTGATCGTGCGTCCGCACCGTCATCATCGCGAGTTGACTGGGTTCGAGTATGAGTTCGTGAAGCGGATGGGTCGTGAACCGCGCCTTGCCCGTGGTTGTGGGAAAGGTTCCTTCGCGCGGCTGATTCGGCAAGTAGAAGCCGCCGGGCTTCTGCACGCGTACGGAGTAGTTTTCGAAGCCAGGCACGACTCTGGAAATGCGTTCCCGAATGCGGTTGTAGTCTTCGCTCAGTTCGCGCCACGGAACCGTGGAGCGCGAGCCGATGGTCGCCTCCGCCAATCGCGCGACGATCGCGACTTCGCTGAGGAGCATGCTGGAAGCCGGCGGGAGCGTGCCTCGCGAGGCCTGCACCACGCCCATCGAGTTCTCGGTGGTGACGAATTGATCACCTGGGAGCGCGGCCGTCCCGGCCGCATTCGTCGTGAACTGCACATCGCGTTCGGTTCGTCCGAGGCACGGCAGGATGAGGGCCGTCTTTCCGGTGACGAGGTGCGAGCGGTTCAACTTGATGGACACGTGAACGGTGAGTCGGCAGTTCTTGAGGCCCGCGGCGGTGGCCTCGGTATCGGGCGTGGCCGAGAGGAAGTTGCCGCCCATCGCGAAGAAGACTTTCACCCGCCCGTCGCGCATCGCGCGGATCGCTTCCACGGTGTCGAAGCCGTGTTCGCGGGGCGGCGCGAAGCCGAACTCTTTGCCGAGTGCATCGAGGAACCACGCGGGTGGCCGTTCCCAAATTCCCATGGTGCGGTCGCCTTGGACGTTCGAGTGGCCTCGAACCGGGCAGAGTCCCGCGCCCGGTTTGCCGATGCTGCCGCGCATCAGCAGCAGGTTCACGAGGTCCTGAATCGTGGCCACGGCATGCTTGTGCTGCGTGAGCCCCATCGCCCAGCATGCGATGATGCGGTCGTTCGCCGCGATGAGCTCCGCGAGTTGTTCAATTTGCTCGCGCGCGATTCCGCTCTGCTCGATGATCGCGTCCCAACTCACTTCTGAAAGCGATGTGGCGAGCGCCTCGAAGCCATCGGACTTCTCGCGAATGAACTCCCGATCCAGTGCTCCGCGGGCGACGAGCAACTTCATCAGACCCTTGAGCAAGGCCTGATCGCCACCGATGCGAACCTGGAGGTAAAGGTCGGCGAGTGGGGTGCCGAAGCCGAGCCAGCCGCGGACTTCCTGCGGATTGCGGAACGAAAGCAGCCCCGCTTCGCGAAGCGGGTTGATGGCCGCGATCTTCGCCCCGGCTCGCTTCGCGGCCTGGAGTGCCGTGAGCATTCGCGGATGGTTCGTGCCGGGGTTCTGACCGAGAATCAGGATGAGCCCGGCCTTCTCGAAGTCTTCCAGTTTCACGGTGCCTTTGCCGATGCCCACGACCTGCGGCAACGCGACGCTCGTGGACTCGTGGCACATGTTCGAACAGTCCGGCAGGTTGTTCGTGCCGAACTGGCGAATGAAGAGTTGATAGAGGAACGCGGCCTCGTTCGAGGTGCGGCCCGAGGTGTAGAACGCGGCCTCGTTCGGCGTAGCGAGTGCGTTCAGTTCACTCGCGATGAGTGCGAAGGCGTCGCCCCAGGCGATCGGTTCGTAGTGCCGTTGGCCGGGCCGCAGGACCATCGGTTCGGTCAGCCGGCCCTGTTGCCCGTGCCAGTAGTCGGACTCTCTCGCCAGTTCCTCGACGGAGTGCTTCGCGAAGAACTCCGGCGTGATGCGGCGCGTGTCGGTTTCGAACGCGATGGCCTTCGCCCCGTTCTCGCAGAACTCGGTGGGCGAGCGGTGGCCGTCCGGTTCGGGCCAGGCACAACTCGGGCAATCGACGCCGCCCTTTTGGTTTAACACGCTCAGCGTGCGGAGCCCGCGCCGAAACCCGGCGCTGCCGAACACGTGTTGCAGCGACACGAGGACGGCCTTGGCCCCGGTCGCGACTTCCTTGGGCTTCGTGAGCTTCAGCCCGGTGAAGTCTGCGGGACAAAGCGCTTCGGGGGATTCAGCGTTCATGTTTCTCCGATTCAATCGCGAAGCCGCACGCGGCCAGGCTCCGAATAAATGTTGAAGCGGCCTTCGCGGACGAATCCGAGTAGCGTCACGCCGAGCCGCGCGGCCAGGCTCACCGCCAAACTCGACGGCGCGCCCACGGCCGCGAACACCGGCACCCCGGCCACGGCGGCCTTCTGGATCAACTCGAAACTCGCGCGACCACTCACGAACAGAATGCGGCCATCGAGCGGCACGCGGCCCGCGCGGAACTCCGCGCCGAGCACCTTGTCCACGGCATTGTGCCGGCCCACGTCTTCCCGCACTGCGAGCAAGTTACCAGCACAGTCGAACAGTGCTGCGGCGTGCAGCCCGCCGGTCTGGGTGAACGTGGTCTGGGCTGCGCGAAGCGTATCGGGCAGTGAGTGAATGACGGCTGCGGGGATCGGTGCGCCGCCGGGTCGCGGACCTTCGCACGCCGCTTCCACCGAATCGATCGAGGTCTTTCCGCAGACGCCGCAGCTCGATGTCGTGTACCCGCGCCGGTCGAGCCGGCTCAAATCGACCACGACTTCCGGATGGAGATCGACCCGAATCGCGTTCTCGGATCGGCCCTTCTCGATGCGAAGAATCTGCTCGGGATCGGCGACGACTCCTTCGACGAAGAGCAACCCCGCGGCGAGGTCGTCGTCGTGGCCGGGCGTTCGCATGGTGATCGAGATGGTCGTTCGCCGGCGGCTGAGGATTGGGCCGTAGGCGATCCGAATCGCGAGCGGTTCCTCGACCGCGAGTCGGTCGGACTTCTCGGTTCCCACGTCTCCGGCAACGCTCACGACCGCGACGCCGATCGCGCTCGTGGTAGGTGTTGGAGCCGGGATTCGTTGAGGAGTGGTCGCCATCCGTAGTCTGCGTTGGCCTCGAGTTTCACTCGCCTTAGATTTTACCGAACGGGAACGCATCCGCGAGAACCGGGCGCAACTCGCCAGCCAGAAACACCGAGCCCGTGACGCAGAGCAGGCCACTCGGCTCCGTACGGGATCGGGCGGCTCGCCAAGCTTCCACACTCGAGGCGTAGATCGCAGCGGGCTTGCCGGGAGCGATCGCCTTCAGAAGCGAGGCCAACTGAGCGGGTTCTACGCTGCGTGGGTTGTTCCCATATTTCGTGAGGTGGAACTCGTCGAAGTAGCCCGCCAGCACGCGGAGAATTTCCTCGACCTGTTTGTCCGAGGAGACGGCGAAGACCACGGACTTGCGGCCAGCAGCGGGAAATTCTTCGGTCAGGGTTCGAACCAGCGCGAGGACCGAAGGCACGTTGTGGGCACCATCGAGGATGGCGATTGGCTCCCGCGAGACGACCTCGATGCGAGCCGGCCAAACCACGGAAGCGAGCCCCTGGCGAATCGCGGACTCGGGAATCGCGAAGCCGAGGCATCCGACGGCCGCGACTGCACACGCCGCATTTTCGCGCTGATGCGTTCCCAGTAGCCCGATGCGCAGGCTCGGCTCGAGTTGCTCCGCTCGCGCTTCCACGACCGGTGCGGCCTGTTCCGCCGCGATTCGCCGGATCACTTCTGCTGGGCCAGCGGGCATCGAACCGACCACGACAGGAACGCCGGGCTTCACGATTCCACCTTTCTCGAATGCGATCGCTTCCAGCGTGTTGCCGAGTTGGGCCATGTGGTCGAAGCCGACGTTGGTGACGACCGCGACGCGTGGGGAACAGACGTTCGTGGAATCGAAGCGGCCGCCGAGCCCGACCTCGATGGCCGCGACATCGCACCCGCGCCGCGCGAAGTGGAGGAAGCCCAAGGCCGTGCCGATTTCAAAAAACGTGATCTTCGGCAGGAGGCGATCCGCTTCGAGTTCGCGAGTTGCTGCCGCTACCTCCGCCATGAGGGCCGCGAGGTCTTCTCGCGCGATGGGCACGCCATCGATTTGGATGCGCTCCTCGACGTGCGTGAGGTGAGGAGACGTGAACAGCCCAACGCGCAGGCCCGCGCAGCGGAGAATCGAGGCGATCATCGCAGCCGTGGAGCCCTTACCTTTGGTGCCGGTAATGTGAACGAGGGGAATGGGGAGGTGGGGATCGCCGAGGAGGTGGAGGAGGGCCTGCATGCGTTCGAGTTTGAAGTCGCCGGGCGCGGCGGCTCGCACTTCGTAATTGATCCGCCCGTACCAGAAAGCAATCGCGTCGTCGTAGGTCATGGTTCGGGACTGCTCCTGGGAGCGCGGCCGAGTCGCCGCACTCCCAGAACTATCTTAGCGGCCTACTTGGGCTTCTTGTCGCGGTCGAACTGATTGTCGGGGCCAGTCGTGCTACCCACGGGCCGCGACTCGACCATCTTCACCCAGTTCTCGAAGATGCCGGTCAGTTCCTTGCGTCTCGGATCCGCACTGTCGTCGGTGGTGCGGCGAACCGCGAGCTTGCCGTCCGGGCGGACGATGAGCAGTTCCGTCGCGGTATCTTCGGTCAGCGTTCGGCCGTTCGCCAGTCGCGTCGAAACCTTCCCACCTTCGAAGTCCACGAGAATCGACTTAGAAGAGAAGTCCACTTCGAAGCCCTTGGGCACGGCCTGTTCTTTACCCTTGACCACCGTGAGTTTCGAGAACTCGCGGAGGACGTACGCATTGTTCTCGGACGACCAGAGCGGCAGCTTCACGAAGGTCTTCTTGCCGATGTAGTCGCCGCGGCTCACGGGCATGTCCGCGACCACCCAGCCGCCGATCGGCTCGTGCTTGCCTTCGAGCCGGAGTTCTTCCATCCACTTCACGGCCTGAACCACGGCCTGATTGTCCTTCACCTGGAGCGCCTTGAGGAGTCCCGTTTGTCCCTTGTAGTTCTCGGCGACCTCGTTGAAGTACTGGCTGCGGTCGTAGGCGAAGAGGTAGTCCTCGGTCGGCACCGTGAGCGAGCCCGCCAGCGGAATCCACTTGCTCGTCAGAGTCTTCTTCTTGGCGTCGATCGGGTTCGAGACGTACTGTGGGGTGTCGTGGTTCGGGTTCGACATGCGAAGCTGGATTTGGTACTCGTAGCTCAGGCCGGGCTGCACGTCGCAATCCACGAATCGACCGAGCAGATGATCGATGGGTACCTGCGGTTGATTGTCGATGGTACCGCCCTTGTCGTTAGGCCCCTTGAGGGGAGCGCCGCCCTTGCCCGGATCGAAGGCCGGGCTGCTTCCCTTACCGAAGATCGCTCCCGAGCCGGTATCGTCCGAAGTACTGCTCTTAAACAGATCGTTCCGAGATCCCCCCTTACGCTGGAGGCGCTTGAGCAGCTCCGAGGGATCGACCTTCGGCGTGCGGGCCGCGTCGAGTTGGTCGATCGTGTCCGTGATCGACTTCAGCCGGATTGGCGGGTAGCTGCCCAGTTCCGGTACGAGTGCCGGCAGCGGCATCACCAGCGAATCCTCGTAGCGGTAGAAGTACGGCAGATAAAGCCCCTGCTTGCTCTTGTCCGACCCTTCGAAGTGATCGTGCTTCTTGCGGGCGTGGATCAGGTCCGCGTACTTGTCTTCGTAGTTGTACTTGGCCCAGTCCTGGATCACGACGATCTCGCCAGTCGGACGAACTTGCGTGATTTTCCGCTTCACTTCGAAGCCGTCGTACACTGTGAACGGCCGAGCTTCGTCGGTCGTCTTGAAGCGCATCGCGCGCTTCACTTCTTCGAGTTGCAGCTTCAGCGGGATGGTGAAGTTGACGACGATGAGGCGTAGGGGGATCACGGTCTCGGCGGGAATCTTGTTCTCGGCCAGGGCCTTGTCGAGGTCTTCGATCGGGATGTAGGTGATGGCGATCTCGGAGCGCTGGGCGCTGGAGTCGAATCCTCCGCCACCGGGGTTACCGAATCCGAAGCTGCCGCTGCCGAATCCACCGGGGCCGCGCGGTCCACCGCCAAGCCCGAGTCCGGCTCCGGGAGGACCGCCAAGCCCGAATCCGGCTCCGGGAGGGCCACCAGGCCCGCCGGGGCCACCGGGTCCAGGAGGAACGCCCGGGCCGGGTTGATTGTTCTGGTGAGCCGTGCGACTGCGAGCGGTGCGGCCCTTGAGCTTGTCGAGAGCGGCTTGCAATTTATCCTTGTCCTGCTTTTCCAATTTCCTCTCGACGCGAACCGCGATCTGCGGATCCTTACCGTCCACGAAAATGATGTCGAAGCCGGGCATCGGCCCGAGAACGAGATCGACTTGGTAGTCTTGCATGCCCCAGACGATCGGGTTCTCGCGCTTCGTATCGGGCTTGCCGGTGGGGTCGAAGAGCGGTCCGTTGTAGGCGAACTCCGAAACGGGCACGCGGTTGTAAGGAGCGCTCTTGCCCGGACCCACGGTAGGACCGAGCGGATCGGGTTGCGTCGGATCGTTGGGGTCGGAAATCTTCTGTTGAATCGAGGCGGACTTGGTCGTGAACTCCTTGCTGATCTCGGCGGGGTTCGCGGCCCCAACTCCGGTGGTCACGCCCCAGAGCAGCAAGATCGCGAGTCCGACGCCCGCAGCACCGAGAGCGATGTACTCGCCCTTCTTGATGAGCAGTTCCTTCACGTTTAATTTGGGTCTGGCCATGGCTCGTTCCTCGTGGCGGGTTCGGTCGCAATTACAACGGCCTCGCGGGCTCGTCGTTGGTATTTTCTTCGTGGCGGAACGCCCGCGCTCCCGAGCCTTCAAGGCGTAGCGGGCGTTTCGGTCACTTCGTATTTCTCGTACAAGGACACGATCCCGTAGATGGTGAGTTCGACGAGCCCGGCGGAAAGCTGAGCGTCGGAAATCGTGGTGAGGGAACCGCCCCCGCCGGGAGAACCCATCGGCCCGCCGGGACCTATCGGCCCGCCGAAACCCATCGGCCCGCCGGGACCCATCGGCCCGCCGAAACCCATCGGCCCAAGGCCGCCGGGAGGTCCGAAGCTGCTGCCGCTGGAGCCGAATTTGATGCCTCCGGAACCTTCGAACCCTCTGGCGGGACCGCCGATCTCGGAGTCGCCGCCACTCAATCCGGGTCCGCCGGAACCGCCGGCCCCGCTGCCCAGGTTGCCGCGGAATCGCTGCCAGTGATATTGCGTGATCTGGAATCGCATCGGCAGGTTGGCGTAGGCCAAAAGCACGTCTTGAATGTAGGCCTGATCGACGACGATGGTGATGGCCACGGGCATGCGGCGGATCTGATTGGTGACGTCGATGTAGCGCTTCTTGTTGCCGTCGAGCACGCTGGCAACGCTGCCGCCGCCTTCGAGTAGACCTGTGGCTTCAGCCGCACCGCCGCTGCCCCCGCTGCCGGGAGCTCCGGCCGGCTTGTTACCACCGCCCGTGCTGGGAAGCGGGCCCATTTGAGTACCGGAACTGGGACCCGCGTCGCTGCTGGTGCTCGCCGTGGCCGCGGCGGCATCCGCTTCCTTCTTGTAGGAAGCAAATAGCGGAAGCAGCAATGGGAACGCCGCATAACGGCTATCGCGATACCCCATCGCCAGATGATCGATGCGGCGAATCGGGACCGTCCGGAGGTCGAACGTCTGCTGAACCTTGGCGATCTCCTCCACGGCCGTGCCCGCGGGCAGCACGTGCTCGTCGCTTTGTGCAATGGCGATCGTTGCGCCGCCGGGAACGAACTCTCCGCCGATGCGGAACTGAATGGGCTGAGCGTTCGGAGCCGTCGAGAGCCACACGTTGAGCACCATCATGTTGCCCGTGCCGAGCAACTGGAGGCGATCGGTCATGTTGCGGAGCGTGCCGGTGAGCACGAAACGGCTGTCGCCCGGCCGCTGCGTCGCCTTCAGCGTGAGGTACCAAGTACGGCTGGAGAAGGCACGCTCGAGATTGGAGTCTTCGAGCTTGGCCCCATTTGCGTCGTAACGCGGCGCGCGGTCGAAGTCGCCGATCTGATCGTTGACGGACTTGATGGCGTTGAGCATGGCGCGCTGCACCCAGATATCTTCGAGTGCGAGCCAGAGTTGCTCGGAGGTCGGTTTGAAGTCGCCCCAACCGCCCGGCCCGGCCTGAACGTGCCGCAACACGCTCGACCAACCGCTTCCCGCAAACGTGGTCGGGTAGATGCGATCCGCCATGCCCGTCCGCTTCTCGGGCTCGCGCGCCGAATCCTTGAGGTACGGGTTGGAAAACTCGGCGAGGTAGTATTCTTGCTTCTTGAATTCCCCGTCTTCGCCTTGTTCGTCCGGGATGCGATCGCCGAATTTCAATTGCGTCTTGGTGGTGGCGTATTCGGAGGTGTAGTTGAAGCGAGCCAGCAGTTTGGAGTTGGGCCAGCGGAGGAGGTTCCGCGACACGTCTTGCACCAGCACGTCCTTGCCGTTCACCTTGGCGATGCCGAGCCCGATCTGGCGTTCCCAGTTCTCTTTCCAGAGGTCGGTCTTCTTCTTGCCGAGCTGCGTGAGTTGCACCCCGAAAAGGTTAATGAACGTATCGGATTTCGGGCTCTCCTTCCCCTTGAGCGCGTCCTTCGCCGTTTTGTGCTCGGCGTTCTTTTTGTCGATGGCGGCACCGACGCCCGTGTCGATCATGATGACGGCAATCAACACCAGGAGCGGCGTGATGCCCACCAGGATCCAGAAATGGTGCTTCTTGAGCGTTTCCTTGGTGACGGCCATGGCAAGCGACTCGTTCGAAGGATGAAGTTTGAAGGATCGAACACCGAGACGAGTCGGTGCCCGCGTACGTATTTTGGCGAACTACTTGCCGGGCAGGGTCGGCCCGTTCGAGGCACTGGCCGCGGCAGGGTCGACCGCTTGAGTTTTGACGTCCGCACCGGGCTCGCGCCAGACGAACATGACCACGAATTCGTAACGGCGTCGCGGCGGGCCGTCGGTGAGTGCAGGTGGCGGAGGCGTCAGGGCGGGGCCGGAACTTCCGGGGCCCATCGGGCCACCTGGAGCGGGCGTGCCCGTGCCACCGCTCACTCCCGAGGCAGCCCCACTCATTGCGGGAATCGGGCCGGATGCACTTCCACCCAGGCCTGGGCCGCCCGCGCCGCTGGCAGGACCGCTCGATGCTACCGTCGAGCCCATGAGTGGAACCCAGGCCGGTGCCGCCTTCACGGAGGGTGCGGCCGACGAGCCTTCGGGGCTGTTGCCGCCGGAGGTCGGCGCGGCAGCGGGAGACGCTCCCGGTCCGGGTTGACCTCCCGAGGTGCCTCCGCTCGTCGCCACGGCACCCGTCAGGTTGTCCAGATACGACTTGTTGATGCTCTGGAAGGAGTTCTGCTGAGGTGAAGGCACCGTCCAAACGTGGTAGAGGAACGCGTGCGAAACCTTCCCACGCACGGGATCCGCCACGCCCGGAATGTGCTTCGCAACCTTATCCTTGCCCTTCTCGGCGAAGGTGTCCGTCTTCTGGATGTTCGCAATGAGCGTGTTCTTGAGGAACTGAGCTTCGCCCTTGTTGTCGGTATAGCCCCGTACCTCGACCACCCAGCCGCCGCCTTCGGGCGCCTTGGGAATCTTGCGTCCCTTCTCAGTATTCTCCTCGAATTCGCCATCCTTCATGAAGCGAGCGATGCTCTCGCCGAACGGGGCCGAGGAGCCGGTGGGCTTCTGACCGGGGAGGCCGAACACTTCATTGTCGGCGTTCTGAAAGAAGAGGGGGAGATTATCGACCCAGCGAGGGTAGACTGCCTCGATGTTGACCATCGCGAGATCGAGTGGCATCTCGGAGCGTTCGTCCGCTTGGGCGTCTTCGATTCGCACGCCGTTCTTCATCCGCTTCTCGAACCAATCGACGGCAGCGAGCCCCTGATCTTTGCGCCAGACATCTTCCGCGAGGTTGCCTCCGGGGCCGGGCTTCGGCAGGCTCGTGGCGAACACTTCGTGGAACCGCGGCCAGTTGAGCCGCTCGTCGTTCCCCGAGATGACGGCCTTCACCTCGTCCTGTGTCTTCTTAACTTCATCCTTCTTCGTGGTGTACTTGGTTTCTTGCGCTCCGAACGCGGCGATGGCGGTCTTCGATTTGTCGATCGCTTTGCCGATCTCGGGGTTGTTGAGTGCGGAGTAGTTCGCGCCGTATCCGAGGGCGAGGCCTGCGGTGCCGAGCACGAGTGCCGCGGCAGCAGCGACCGCATAGGGCTTCTTCTTGCGAATGAGGCGGTCCGTGCGAATCTCGCCGGGCAACAGGTTCGTGATGAGTCGCGCTTCGTTCAAGCCTTGCAGTGCGAGGCCGTAGGCGACCGGGAACGTGAGTAGGTTCTCGACGAAGAGTGGATCTTTAAGCACCGCGTCGCCGCTGAGCCGATCGAAACGCGCCGGCTTGCGGACCTCGATCTGAAGTTTCTCGGCGAGGTACTTTTGCAGGCCGGGCAGGCGGAAGGCGCTACCGAGGCCCACGAGGTAGCCCACGTGGGCATCGCGGTGCGTGTTCGTGAAGTAGCCGAGCGAACGCTGCACTTCGCCGACGAAATCTTGCAGCACGGGCTTGAGTGCCTTCAGAATCTGGGGCAGTTCGGGGCTCTTGGCGGCGTTCCGCTTCAGATGCTCGGCCTTGGCAAACGTGAGTTTCAGTTCCTTGGTGAGGGCGCGGGTGAAATTGTTCCCGCCGAGCGGCAGAGGCCGCTGCCAAATGATCTTCCCACCATCGGTGATGATCAGGTTGCTGGCCTCGGTGCCGATGTCGAGCACCACGACGCAGCGCTTCTTGCCGCGCGGCGTGTCGTCTTCCGCCGCGGGTTCGTCCGGCAGCGGGGTCGCGCCGCCTTTCCGGAGCGTCTCGTAAGTCGCGAAATTCACCAGGGCGAGGGGCGACATCTGCACGCAGTGGACTTCGATCTTGGACCCGCCGAAGTAGCCGAGGTAGCGGGAGATCACGTCGCGCTTCATGGCGAAGAGCCCGACTTCGGTCTCCATCGCGAAGCCGTCCGTCACTTCGCCGCCGGCGATCTTCTGATAGTCCCAGACGACTTCGTCCAACGGGAAGGGAATCTGCTGCTTCGCTTCGAACTTCACGATCTCGGGAATCTTCTTCTCTTCCACCGGCGGGAGCTTGACGAATCGGGCGAGGCCGGACTGTCCGGCGATGCCGATGGCCACCTCGTCGTGGCGGATTTCATTGCGGGCGAGGAACTTGTCCAGCGCTTCGCGGATGAGTTGATCCGGGTCCGCGTCGGGTTGGGAGAGGATCTTGGGATGCTCGACGTAGTCGAAGGCCGTGGCCGTCGGTTTGCCGTCGACCATTTCGAGGCGCAGCGCCTTGAGGGCGCACTGCCCGATGTCGATTCCCCAAACGCCTTTGGTGGGTGGCATGATATTCTCCGGAGCAAGGGGCCGCCGCAAGGCCGCCCGAACCGACTCACATTGGAAACAAGGTTACGTTACTTCAACGGAGGTGGGAAGCCCCTCGTTGGAACTCCCGGGCAAGTCGGAGCATTCGCATTCCCGCCGCGTGGAGTATTCGGCATCGCTCGGTGACTGGTGTTGAGGGCCGTTTCAGACGAAGTAGACTGGTTCGATCCGCCGGAAGATTCACGCTACCACGCGCCTGAGGCCGCTGTCAACGAGTACAACCCCGGAGTCGGGAAAATGTTGGCGCTCGGTGCGGATTTTTTGCGACGACCGCTCCGAACCGCGATTCAAGTCAAAACTTCGCGGATCGGTTGGCCCTTGGCGATGGGCAGCGGCCGCTTCAACTTGTCCACGATCTCCGTTTCCGAATCGATGCCGAGCGCCTCGAACATCGTCGCGGCGAGATCTTCGGGGCGAGCTTGGCCCACGGTCGGGTAGGCCCCGAGCTTGTCGCTGGCCCCATAGACGAAGCCTTTTTTCGCGCCGCCGCCGGCGAGCACCGCGCAGTAGCATTGGGGCCAGTGATCGCGACCGCCGTTGGAACTGATCCGCGGCGTGCGGCCGAACTCGCCCACCCACACCACCAGCGTCGATTCCAACATCCCGCGCTCTTCGAGATCGTTCAGCAGTGCGGGCAGTGTTTGATCCGTCATGGGCAGCAGCTCGTCGAGGCGGCCGGTCACGCTTTCGCCCTTGAAGCCGTGATAATCCCAACCTTGACCCGTGCCGCCGATGCTGCGCGAGAAGTAGACGTTGACGAACTTCGCCCCGGCCTCGACGACGCGCCGGGCCAGCAAGCACGATTGCCCGTAGCTCGTGTGGCCGTACTTCTCGCGGGTGGCCGGCGTTTCCTTCGACAAGTCGAACGCTTGCTTGAAGCGCGGCGACGTGAGCATCGCCACCGCCTTCTGATACGTGTCGTCCAGCCCCTGCGCGATGAGCGACGTTTCCAAGAGGTCCGATTGATCGTCGATCAGCTTCAGCAAGTCCTTGCGGCTTTCGAGCCGTTCCACGCTGAGGTTGTCCGGCAGCGTGAGTTCGGGAAGTGCGAAGCCGGCACGGTTCGGGTCCTGGTTCACGAAGAGCGGGTTGTGCCCTTTGCCGAGGAAGCTGGCGTGCTGCCCGGGCGTGATCGAGCCGTCGGCAATCACGTGCGGGAACGAGACGAAGGTGGCGACGCCCTGCGGGGCCGGAGCGAGTTTATCGACGATCGAGCCGTAGGCCGGGAAGAGTTCGAGGGAATCGCGGAGGCGTTGATCGTCGGTCGGCGGGGCGACGCCGGTGAGCGAATAATACCCGGCCGAGTTGTGGTTCTTCATCGTGTGCTGAAGGCAGCGGATCACGGTGAGCTTGTCGGCCATCGCGGCGAGTTTCGGGATGCGTTCGCCGAAGATGACGCCGGGGAGTTTGGTCTTGGTGGCCTTGTACCACCCGCGAACGTTATCGGGCGCGTCGGGCTTCGGGTCGAAGGTCTCGTGCTGGCCGGGTCCGCCCCACTGATGCAGGAAGATGACGGCCTTGGCGGAGGCCTTGGGCTTGGCTTTGGAAGCCGCTTCGAGAAATTGCGGGAACGACAGGCCGAGGAGGCCGGTGCCGCCAACGCGGAGTACGGAACGTCGGGAAGTAAGGGGAGGCGACATCGCGGTTCCACGTTCGGTCAAATGGGCCCGCGGAAGAAAACGAGACGAACGAGGATTCCAACGACTCCGGCAACGAGCACGCCCAACATCCACTTGAGGAGTGCCCGTTCGCCACGCATCTCAGCGATCAACGTATCGATGCGCGAGTTCACCCGCTGTTCCGAGTTTTGAATATCCTTGCTGAGCGATTCGGACTCTTGCCTGAGATCATCCTTCGTAACGAGATCCTCCTTCGTCACCAATTCGGGAACGCCAGCCACCTTGAGGGTGTTGGCGAACTTCAGAGTATCGAAGGTTGCGACGGCCATCCGAACCTCGTTGAGTCTTTCACGCATTGTAACCATCGGTGATCGGGAATGGCAATCCGCTCACTCCAAGGCTGCGATCCACGCCTGACTCGTCTTGGAGGCGTGTTTGAATCGTCCGAGGACTTCGCCCTTGGGTGTCAGCCGACGAACGTCCTCCGGTGTTACCACCCAGACATCGTTCCCGGAGGGGTCGACTTGCACCGCGAGCGCCTCGACCGGAAATTCTGCTTCGGATTTTCCTTCGGCCGAGAATCGCTCGACCGACTTTCTCATGTTCACCACCCAGACGCTTCCATTTCTGGAATTGACGGAAACGCGAAACGGAGTTTTGTCACCCATACCGATCGTCGCAAGCGGTTTTCCGGCTGGGTCGAACTTAAGCAACTGATTGCTGCTGCCGTCCCCCTTTTGGTATTCGCGGACTGCGACCCAGACGGCACCAGTCTTCGGATCCACGTCCAAGCTGCTCGAGCACCAAGTGGAAACATCGACTGTGAACAGGACCTCTCCCTTTGCCGCCGACAATTTCGTCAGCTTCTTCTCGGCGATCAAGAATGCCTTCGACTTGCGATCGTAAACGATGTCCCACCCTGAAACGTCGTACGAGTCGACCTCCTTACCCTTGTCGTCGTACACCACTGTTTTGCTTCTCCCATTTTGAGGTCCGACCACAGCCCAAACGTTTCCCGTCTCGGGATCGATGGCGATCGCGGAGCCGCTCACTCCCTCAATGCACAGCATTTCCTTGCCAGAATAATCGAATCGCCGGATGCAGTGGGCGACGAGTTCGAGAACCCAGATGCACTTGCGAGCGGGATCGGTTGCGATCAGGTGGCTGCTGCCGATCGCTTCGCAGGTGTTGAACCCCGAGACGCGAAAAAGTTGCTTCCCGGTTCGATCCAGGAACGTCAAGTTGTCCTTGTAGACCTCTTTGCCAAGATACACTTCATCGCAGTCGTCGAGCACGAGGATGCCGGTGAGTCTCGGCGGCATGTTGGGAACCGGGGCGGCGCTGAGCGCGGAGAATGAGACGAGCAGCGCGAGAAAAAAGGGTGTGAAGCGAAGCATGATCGCGTCCTCATTCAAAACTGCCTCAGGAACCGCAGGTCATTCTGCCAGAAGAGGCGGATGTCGTCGATGGCGTGCTTGAGCATGAGCATGCGTTGCGGACCCATGCCGAAGGCGAAGCCCGTGACCTTCGCGGGGTCGTAGCCGCCGGCCTGCATCACGTTCGGATGCACCATGCCCGCACCCATGATCTCCAACCAGCCCGTGCCCTTCGTCAGGCGGTCGCGGTTCGGGTCTTCCTTCGGCCAGTCGATGTCCACCTCGATCGACGGCTCCGTGAACGGGAAGTAACTGCTCCGGATGCGAATCTGCCGCTCCGGGCCGAACATGCGACGAGCGAACGCCGTGATGGTCCCCTTCAGATCCGCCATCGTGATGCCTTCGCCGATGGCGAGGCCTTCCACCTGGTGGAACTGAATCTCGCTTCGGGTGCTGATGGCTTCGTTCCGGTAGCACATGCCGGGGAGGATCACGCGGATCGGCTTCGGGTGCATCTCGCGCATGACGTGGATTTGGCCGGGGCTCGTGTGCGTGCGGAGGATCACGCCGGGCGTGGTGGTGAAGAACGTGTCCCACATGTCGCGGGCGGGATGATGGGCCGGCATGTTGAGGTGTTCGAAGTTCATCTCGTCGGTTTCGACTTCGCGGGTGCGGTAGACCTGGAAGCCCATGTCGGCGAAGATCGAGTAGACTTGCCGCAGGATTTGGGTCGCGGGATGCAGCCGGCCGCGTGGCTTGGTGCGGCCGGGTAGTGAGACATCCAGCGGGTTCGTCGTCAGGCTCAGTTGCAGGGCCTTTTCTTTTGCCTCGGCCAGCGCGGTGTTATACGCCGTCTCGAGGGCGACCTTCACGCGGTTCGCTTCCTGGCCGTAGGCGGATCGTTCTTCCTTGGCGATCTTGCCGATCGCGCCGAGGGCGGCCTTCATAACTCCCTTATCGCCGAAGTACTGGGTATTCCAGGCGCGCAGGGTCGCTTCGTCCGTGCATTCGCCGAGCTGGGCGAGACCATGCGTTTCCAGCGATTTCAGTTCGGCAACGGCATCGGCCATGATCTGGCTCCGGCAATTCGCGTAAATCGAGATTGCCAATTTACGAGGATTGCGGGGTCGTGGGGAGCAGTGCCAGGAGGTAAATAGTCGAGAGGGGTGTGCCTCCCGAAGTAGGCAGTTCATTTATGGAACGAAAGCACGATCGATCTCTTCACCTCTCCCCGTTGGGGAGCAAAGGTATACCCACGGTTTTTCGACTCGGAATCTGGGAGGCCTTGGGGATCTGGGCGCGAGTTTGGGCAACTTGGGCAGCTACTCTCTCAC
>JAYTUG010000373.1:0-5653 GCA_043744695.1 Gemmataceae bacterium | reverse complement strand
ACGCGCCGAGCCAGCCCGCTGCCGTGAGAACGAGATCCCACAGCAGGAACCACGCGATCAGCGGTTGGCTGGTGCGGTTGATCATGACGCTCGAAACTCGGGCCGGTCCTGGGGCGGGGACAGTAGCAACGGGGCCCGGGAAGTGTCAAGGCGGTTGTTTCGCGATACCGACTTGCGGGTGCAGGATCTGCACATCGCGCAGGCGGAGATGCTGATGCCTGGGGCTCCGCCGTGTACCTCTCCGCCGCTTGGAGGCACTGAAGTCCCGTCGCCAGCCACAGAAGACTGCCACAAGTGCCAGCCATAGAATGCCTCGACCGACCGCGTTCGTTCCTCAGCCGAGCCCTGCATGCGCTGGCCCATCGTTCGCCTCATTGCCTACCGCGAAGCCCGCGATCAGCTTCGCGATCGCCGCACCATGTTCCTCATCCTCGGCTTGCCGCTGCTGATGTACCCGCTGTTCATCGGCGTCGGCACGGTCTTCGTCTCGATGCTGAAGGACAAGAAACTCGAAGTCGGCGTGGTGGGGGCCGAGTTCTTGCCGAAGCCGGGCGTGGACATCGCTCCTCTGGCCGGCGGCCCCGCGAGTGCCGCATCGCAGATGAAGCAGTACCCGCCGCTCATTGCCAACGAGAAATTCCTCGACAAGTACCTGCCCGAAGATGTCGAATCCGCCGCCGGCGGGACGCTCGTCTACAAACCGATCCCGATCGAAGACGAATCGCTGCTCTCGTCTCGTCAGGTGGACGCACTGATCGTGATCGATCCGGACTTCACGGCGAAACTGGAACGGGGCGAACGCCCGGCCATTCGCATCCTCGGCCGCGAGGGCGAGGAGAACTCCAAACTCGCCGTGCGCCGCGTGACCGGCGTGCTTCGCAAGTGGGCGGGCGACGTGAAGGCCGCCCGCTTTGCCAGGGTCGGGCTTCCCCCAGACTTCGACAACCCCGTGGACATCCGCGACCCGCAGACCGGCAAATCGAACGAGAAGAAAATGGCGGACGAACTCCGCGACGTGCTCGTGAAAATCATCCCGCTGCTGCTCGTGATGTGGGTGCTCACCGGGGCGATTTACCCGGCCATCGACATGACGGCGGGCGAGAAGGAACGCGGGACGATGGAGACGCTCCTCATCAGCCCGGCGGAACGCACCGAGATCGTAGCCGGGAAGTTTTTTGCCGTCACGTTCCTCGGCTTCGGCACCGCCATCTGGAACATCGTGCTCATGGTCGGAGCCGTCGCGGTCGCACAGTTATTCTTGAAGTCGCCGTTGCTTTCGTTGGGCGGCCTGGCGGCCTGCGTGCTGGCGTCGCTTCCCGTGGCCATGCTCTTCGCGGCAGGCTGTCTCACCCTCGGAGTCTTCGCCCGCAGCACGAAGGAAGGCAACTATTACATGGTGCCGATGTTCTTCGTCGTGCTGCCGCTCGCCTACTGGAGCATGGCTCCCGGCATGGAACTGGACGGCAAGATGTCGTGGGTGCCGATCACGAATGCACTCTTACTTCAACAGCGGCTCATGGCCGTCCGCACCGACCCGTTCCCGTGGCAGCACGTGCCGGCCGTGTTTGCGTCCATGACATTGTGCATCTCGCTGGGCCTCTGGGGTGCCGTGCGGCAATTCCAGCGCGAAGCCGTACTCTTCCGCGAAGCGCAACAGGGCGGACGCAAGTGGTCGCTCTTTGGGAAGCGGTGAGTTATAACCAGAGTGGCTGGCGCTGTGCCGCTCGGGTTCGCCATCGAGGATTCTCATGTCCAACTCCCTGGGTAGTCCGCACTCGCCGAGTGCGGCCGCTCGTAGCGAAGGACCTCAAACCCGCACTCGGAGTGTGCGGACTACCAACTCCCTCCTCTCCCTCGGTGCGGTCGCAATTCTCGCGTCGTCGTTGCTCGCCGCTCCGCCGGCCGTCACGGCCGTGGCCTACCAGCCCGACGGTCACCGCATCGCGTTCGGTTCGCACGGCGAAGTGCGAATCTTCGGCGACGGCGGCGAAGCCAACGGCGTGCTCAAGGGACAAGACGGACGCATCTCGGCGCTGACTTACTCGCCCGATAGCAAGCGTCTGGCCGTCGCCAGTGGTTCGCCCGGTAAGGCCGGCATCGTCCGGCTCTATGCGGTCGAAGCAGCCCCCACCCTGCTCGCCACCATCGCGGGCCACACCGACATCGTCCACGCAATTGCCTTCTCGCCGGACTCCGCCACGCTCGCCACCGCCGGTTACGACCGCGTCGTTCAACTGTGGGAACTTCCCGCAAAGTTCGCTTCCGATCCCACAACACTTGCGAAGCCGAAACTCACGCTGAAAGATCACAGCGACGCCGTGTATGCCGTGTCGTTTCATCCCGACGGCAAGTTGCTCGCGTCCGCTTCCGCCGACCGCACCGTGAAGGTGTGGGACGCTTCGACCGGCCAGCGACTCTACACGCTCGGCGAACCGACCGACTGGCTTTACGCCCTGCAATGGAGCCCAGACAAGAAGCACCTCGCCGCGGCCGGCGTGGATAAGAGCATTCGCATTTGGGCTGCGGATCGCGACGGCGGCAAGCTCGTTCTCGCCGCCTTTGCCCACGAGAAGCCGGTCTGGCGGCTCGCTTATTCCCGCGACGGGCAGACCATCTTCTCAGTGGGCGAAGATCGCATCATCAAGGCCTGGAACGCAGCCAAGATGACCGAGACCAAGGTTTATGCCGCGATGCCGGACGCGATTCTCGACTTCGCCTTGTCGCCCGACGGCAAGAAGTTCGCGGTCGCCCGCTTCGATGGAATTGGAGCGACGTTCGACGCCGCGACTGGCAAGGCCGTGGTGGAAATGCTGCCCGTGGCGGGCGGGCCACCGAAGCCCATGAAGTTGCACCCCGCGGCGATCCCGCGCGGCACCACCACCCGCGTCGTCTTCACCGGCAGCGAACTGCGCCACGTGAGCAAGGTGACCTCGAACAGCCCCGGTGTCAGTGTCTTGCTGCGTTCGCTCGACTTAAACGAACTCGCCGTCGATGTCGTCGTGAAGCCGGACGCCCCAGCCGGCGCGGTTCAACTCGTACTTGAAAACGAAGTCGGCAAGGCCGCGCCGCTCACGATCGCCATCGATCGTTACCCGGCGATTGCCGAGGTGGGCGCGACCGACTCGGCCCGCGCCGCCCAGGCGGTGAAGCTTCCCACGACGATCGCGGGCACCATCGACCGCGCCGGCGATGTGGACTACTTCCGCTTCGATGCGAAGGCCGGCGAGCAGGTCGGCGTGCAAGTCGTTGCCGTGGAACTCGGCTCCAAGCTCGATCCCGTCCTCACACTCACCGATGCCGCGGGTCTGGTGCTGGCTGAAGGCAACGCCTTACTCGGCTACACGATCCCGAAGGCCGGAACGTACTCCGTCGGCATCCGCGACCGCGAGTATCGTGGGGCCGCCGACATGACCTATCGCCTGCACATCGGCGACGTTCCGGTCGTCACCGGAGTCTTCCCGCTTGGCGTTCAGCGCGGCAAGACCGCCAGTATTCACGTCGAAGGTGTGAACCTCGGAGCGAACGCTGGCCAGGCGGTAAAGCTGAGCGTGCCCGCGGACGCCCTTCCCGGTTCGCGAATTCCGCTGCCGCTTCCCGCGCTCGGCGAAGCGCCTTTGGGCAATGCCTCGGTCGTCGTCGACGAGTTCCCCAGCCTCGTGGTCGATCCCGCGGCCGGTGTCGAACTCCGCGTGCCCGGCACCGCCGATGGGATTCTCTCGAAGCCGAACGACGCCCAGACCGTTCGCTTCAGTGCGAAGAAAGGCCAACGCCTCATTGTGGAAGTGAATGCTCGCCGGGCCGGTTCACCCGTCGATCCCGTGCTGGAAATACTGGACTCCGCGGGCAAGCCCGTGCCTCGCTCCGTGCTGCGCAGCACGGCCCGCGTGTACAGTACCTTCCGCGATCACGATGCCGCCAACCCGGGTATCCGCCTCGAATCGTGGAGCGAACTCGCCATCGACGATTTCCTTTACGCGGACGGCGAACTCATGCGAATCCTCTCGATGCCGAAGGGGCCGGACGACGATTGCCAGTTCTACACGTTCGGCGGTCAGCGGCTCGGGTTCCTCGGCACCACGCCGAACGCCCACGCTCAAGGTTGCCCGATGTACAAGGTGGAATTCCATCCGCCGGGCAGTACCTTCCCGCCGAACGGCCTGCCCGTCTTCTCGCTGAACTACCGCAACGACGACGGCGGGCCGGGCTACGGTAAGGACTCGTCGATCTCTTTCGATGCTCCCGTGGATGGCACGTACCAGGCGCGGGTGAGCGATGCCCGCGGCGCGGGAGGCCCGACCCATGCGTATCGGCTCACGGTGCGGCCGCCGAAGCCCGACTTCACGGTCAGCTTCAGCCCCACCGCACCCGCGGTGTGGAAGGGCGGGGCGATTCCCATCACCGTGAACGCCACGCGGCTCGACGGCTTCGAAGGTCCGATTCGGGTGAAGCTCGACGGCCTGCCGGCGGGCTTCAGCGCCCCGGCCGCCGAGATCGGAGCGAACCAGATCAGCACGTCGTTCGCCCTCTTCGCGGAAGCGACGGCCACGGTTCCTGCGAGTGCCGCATTCAAACTGACCGCCACCGCGACGATCGACGGAAAAGACGCGTCGCACGAAGTCGCGGGCGGCGCTCTGAAATTGCAGGAACCCGGCGACGTGATCGCCACTACGCGGCAAGCCTCCGCAACGATTCAACCCGGCAAGGAAACGCGACTCGTGGTAGACATCGAACGCCGCGGCGACTTCAAAGGCCGCGTGCCGGTGGAGGTTCGCGGCTTACCCCACGGCGTCCGCGTGCTCAACATCGGCCTCAATGGCATCCTGATTACCGAGCGCGACACCAGCCGCGAGATCGCGATCTACGCCGAGCCCTGGGTGCAACCGATGAGCGCTCCGCTCGTGGTGCTCGCGAAATCCGAGCGCAAGGGAACCGAACACGCGGCGAAGGCCGTGATGCTGAAGGTGGAGAAGTAATGCGTCGCGTCATCCTTCCCGCACTTCTCCTGTTTGCCTCCTCTCTTCGCGCCGAGCTGCCGTCGCCGAGGTTCGATCGGCTCGCGCCGCTCGGCGGAGCCGCGGGCTCCTCGGTTAAAGTCGAGGTGGCTGGGGCGGACATCGACGAGCCCGCCACGGCTCCGGTCGTGAGCCCGATCACCATCGCGGTGAAAGCGCCGGCCAAGAAGTGAGCCTCATTTCTTTCCGATTCGATCCTTGAGCGCATGGGCACCGCGGTCGGCGGCAGGGCTGCCCGGCTTCACCCGGAAGTCCTTCTTCACGGCATCCCGAAACTGCGGATCCTCTCCCAGCACGCCGTCCTTTTCCGGCGTCGGCAACTTCGGGGCGCTGTTGTTCGGACGGTCCTCGCAAAACCACAAATTGCGCGAGAACTTGAACGTCTCGGCCGCCGTGTTCGTCCCCACGTTCACGCCATCGCCCCACTTCTCCGAGCGGAAGACCACCACGTTGTCCTCGAAGACCGCATCGCGGCACGGCACGAAGCCCGCACCGGTGTTCTCTTGGAGAATCCGCAGCGCGTACTTCTCGGGGCGAACGATCGTGTTGAACCGGACCGTGGCTCCGTCCACGCCGACGAGCGCGATCGCGGACTCGCCGCCGAGGAACGTGCAGCCTTCGATGCGGATGGCCTTCGCTTC
>JAYTUG010000372.1:0-5666 GCA_043744695.1 Gemmataceae bacterium | reverse complement strand
CATCAGACGAATGAAGGCGTTCAAGGCATGATGGAATTACTGACCAGTGCGGAAGCGTGGGCGGCGTTGCTGACCCTGACGGCACTGGAAATCGTGCTCGGCATCGACAACGTCATCTTCCTGGCGATCGTGGCGGGGAAGTTGCCTGAAGATCAGCAGCCCAAAGCTCGCCGGATCGGCCTCGCCGCGGCTCTGGGCACTCGGCTCGCGCTGCTCTTCGCGCTTTCGTTTTTGCTGGGGCTCACGACGCCGATCTTCACCATTCCGGAGTTGCATTTCCTCAAGGATCTGGAGGCGCGCGAGGTTTCGTGGCGGGACATCATCTTGCTCGTCGGCGGTGCATTTCTCATTGGAAAAAGCGTACACGAAATGCACGAGAAGTTGGAACACGCGAAGGCCGAGGAATCGGGTAAGACGCAGGCGAGCCGCAAAACTACTTTCGCTCGCGCGATCGTGACCATCGCCATTATCGACGTGGTATTTTCCTTCGATTCCGTGATCACGGCCGTCGGCATGGTCGATGCCGATCAAGTTTGGATCATGGTGACGGCGATGATCGTTTCGATGCTGGTGATGTTGTGGTTCTCGGGTCCGATCAGCCGATTCGTCGAGAAGCACCCGACGGTGAAAGTACTGGCGTTGGCGTTCTTGATTTTGATCGGCGTGATGCTCGTGGCCGAGGGGCTCGGCCAGCACATCAACAAGGGTTACATCTACTTCGCGATGGCCTTCGGCGTCGGGGTGGAGATGCTGAACCTCCGAACGCGAAAAGCCCATAAACCGGTGGTCGTTTAGGTCGGGTTCATTGCTTGATCGAGAGCCAGCAACACGTCCTCGCGGGCGGCCGCGATTGGCTTCTCGACGCGAGCCCCGCTGGCGAGTTTGTGACCGCCGCCGCCGAAGCGTTCGGCCAACTGCGAGACATCGAGTTCTTTCGAACGGAAGCTCACCTTCGTGCCCCCGCCGGGCTGTTCGATGAACACCAGTGCGACCTCGACCCCTTCAATGCTACGCGGATAGCTGATCAGATCCTCGGTATCGCCGGGCTGGGATCCGGTGGCGGCGTAATCCGAAAGCAGAATTTCGGTGAAGGCGACTCGACCACTCGCTCGCAACTGCAATCGCTCGATCGCGACACCGGTGAGCTTTAAACGGGCCAGCGGGGCCGCCTCGTAAAGCTTCTCGTAAAGTTCGGTGGGATTCGCTCCGAGGCTCACGAGTTCGGCTGCGAGGCTGAACGTGGCGGGCGCCGCGTTCGGATGGCGAAACCAACCCGTGTCCGTGGCCATCGCCATGAAGATGTGGTTCGCGGCAACCGGACTCGGAATCACGCCCAGGGCCCGCGTAATTTCGTAGGCCAGCCTACCGCACGATTCACTTCCAATGTCCACGTACCGGGCGCCGCCGAGGTCGTCTTGGGTGCGGTGGTGATCCACGACGGCCCGCGGGATCGGACTCGTCTTCAACCAATCGCCGAACTCGCCGAGTTGGTTCCACGTTCCCGTGTCGAGCACCACCACGCAATCGCATTCGGCGAAGTTCGCGATGGTGGTCGGACGGAAGGCTTCGATGATTTTCCGCTCGGGGTCGAGGAAGTCGTAGCGCGGCGGCATCTTACTGGCAATGGCCACCCGGGGCTTTTTGCCGATGCTCAGGAGTGCATCGCGGAGTGCGAGTTGCGAGCCGAGGCCGTCCGCATCGGGGCGGATGTGAGTCATGAGCAACGGCCGCTCGTAGGAACCGAGGTAGGCCACGAGCGGGGTCCAGTCGATCGACATGCGAAGTAGTTCCGTGCGAATAGGGCGAGCGAATTATACTCGACCCCTCGAAATGCAAAAGAGCCCGGGCAAGCCCGGGCTCTCGTGAAAGCTCAAAATCGTGCTTAGCTCACGACGGCTTCCGCGGTCTTGCGGCGCATCGAGCGGCCGAAGAGGCAACCGACTCCGATGATTCCGAGCAGAAGACCCGCGGGTGCCGGGACTGCGCTAGGTGGCGGAGGGGGCGGTGGTAGCGGTGTCGTGTAGTACGAAAACGGAACCTTGTCGCCATCCGGCGAGTTACCGCCCTGATAATAGGCGGTGTTGGTGGAGCGGAAACGTACGGAAAGTGGAACGCCGGGGGACGCGCTCAGTTCCTTGATGATCTGTAATGCAGTAAGCCCGCCCAGGCCGGTTCCCGTGAGGTTGATCGTGAAGATCGACGACTGGTTGGAGCCGAGTCCGGTGGCAATTTGGTTGCTCGCAACGGTATGGAGTTGCGTGGCCGAGGTGCTGAAGGCGTAGTCGAAGGAACCGCCCTGGAGCGTCGTCGCGGCCGTGGCGGGAGTGAGGAATTTGAAATCGGTGTCGGTCGAGCTGCCCGTCGCCCCGGTCACGTTCAAAGTCGGGATGTTGAGGCCGAACCCGGTGATAAATCCGTAGGTGGCGGCACTGCCCGTGGTGGTGGTGTTAGTCAACGTCACCTTGATCGCGGCGGAGGTACCGCCGCCGGCCGTCGTCACGTCGATCTTGCCGGTATAGCTGACCGGAGTCGCTGCGACGCCGCCGTTGCCGAAGAAATTCACGGTGTCGGCGAGGGCCAAATTCGGAGCGGCAATGATAGTGGAAGCGAGAGCGATGGCACGCGCCATCGCTAGACGGGGTCGCATAACTCATCTCCTGATGAAAGTCGTGAGGGCGAGGCAGGTTGGTAGGGGGGAGCCTCGCCTGCGTAATCCTTGCAACTCGTGCGCCGCTCCAATTCAAATTACCCGTTGCAATGCATAAGTCACGACGAATCGACAAATTCGGCGCGATTTCCATGGTCACTTCAGCTGGGGTTGTTGCGATTAGTTAGCGCGCGGTTGCCGAGCGGTACTTCTCGCGTTGCGAGGCCGGCGCGCGAGTTGCGATCCGGCCGGAAGAGCTGGATACTCCTCGCACACTCTGCGATCGAATCGATCCTTTTTTTCGGAAGAAGCCGTGCAACCCGCAAGACGCGTTCTAGGGTTCGTCCACGCGGAGGCTTTTCACTCGCGAATCCTTGCCCCATCGAATTGGCCGAGGGCTTTCCCATGATCCATCGCCGTTCAGAACGTCGGGGTATCGCCGCAGTGGAACTGGCGATACTTTCCCCTTTTCTGATCTTCATCGCTCTGGTGACCATCGACTTCGGCCGAGTCTCCAAGTACCAGATCACGGTGAAAAACGCGGCTCGCAGCGGGGCTCTCTACGGCTCCGGATGGGACAAGTTCAAACCAGCGTCCAATCAGACCGATACCACCGGCATCTACAACGCCGCCTATGCCGACATCCAGAACAACCTGGAAAATCTCCAGCCGGGCGACGTGACGATTACTTCCACCGCGACAACGGATGTCGAGGGTTATGACGCGGTGAACGTCGTGGTGACCGTGACGTTCCGTCCGCTCTTCCAGTTCAGTATTCCGTACGTGTTCGAATACTCGAGAAATCCGATTCCATTGACTCAAAACTGCACGATGCGCATTCGGCCCAGGCAATAAATCTAAACCGGCCAGAACTAACTGACTTGGGGTAAGGTTAAACCATGTTAATCAACCACGCGAAACGGCGAACCGGAGTGGCCGTGGTCGAGATGGCGTTCGTCGGCCCGGTCGCTTTGTTCCTGATCCTAGGCATCGTGGACCTCGGCATCGCTGTCTGGTCCTACAACAACATCTCCGAAGCGGCTCGAGAAGGCGGGCGCTATGCGCAAGTCCACGGGTCGAAATACGCAGGTTGGTACGCGGGTTCGCCGTCTCCCCCCGTCGGCACGCCCCCGGCTTCCGGTCCGACCGCCAACAACCCCAACGTGGAAAAGGTAGTGCGCGGCAACGCGTTCGTGAACCAAAACAACCTGACGGTGCTATCCTCCTGGCCCAACGGCGACAACAACCCCAATAGTCCAGTAACCATTGATGCGACCTATTCCTACTCGCCTTTGCTCTTTTTGAAGCTGGGCACGCTCACCTTGCATACCAGAACGACGATGATCATCAACTACTGATATGGAGATGTCTATATGTTATTATTTCTCCCGCAAGGGCGGCGCAAGGGAGCGATCGTCCCCTTGGTGGCGATCTGTCTGATCGCCATCCTGGGCATCACCGGACTGGTCATTGACGGGGGAACCGCGCTGACTGAGCGGCGGCACGCACGGAACGTGGCGGACGCCGCCGCCATGGCCGCGGCCGTGGACTTGCTGAACGCCAAGGACCCCGCGCAAGCGGTCAGGAGCGCTTACGAATATGCCGACCTCAACGGCTACCATACCGACCCCAGTACTTGGAACTTTGTCGCATCCGGCAATCCCCCCTCCATCACCTCCACCCGAACCCTGGGCAACACCACGGTCACGGCCAACATCCCTCCCCTGTCCGGACCGTACACCGGCAATCGTGAGTTCGTGGAAGTGATCGCCACCCGGAAACTCGACCCGTTCTTCATCCAGATAGTGGGCGGCGGCCAAACCAATCCCGGCGCCCGGGCGGTGGCCGGTGTCGTCCGCAGTCAACCCCCCCCCTACGGCATGATTGCCCTGAACAAAAAAGGCAACGGCGTCCAAATCAACGGGACGGGCGGATTTACGATCGCGGCCCCCGTTCTGGCCCTTTCAACCGATAGCAACAGCCTGACGACTGGCGGATCTAGTTCGGCTACCTCGACCGGGCCCCTACGCGGCTGGTACTCGGACGGCGGCAAGAATGCCATCCCTATTTACAACTGGACGGACGGGTCGGTTATTCCCGCGGGGAGTCCAAACTTCAACCCCACTCCATCACCCATCCCCATCCCCAGCACGGTAGCCAAAACCGATCCTTTGATCAACGTGCCCTCGCCTCCCCGTACCGGCCTATCCACGTACCCAGCGGTGAACCTGACCTCCGGGTCGCTCACCATCAACCCGGGCATCTATGTCGGCGGCATCAAGGCCACCGGCAACAGCACGCTCACCTTGAATCCGGGCCTCTACATCATCGACGGAGGCGGAGTGACGATCGGCACCTTCGCAACGAAACCAATCCTGCCCGGACAAGTCGCCGGCGTGGACAATCTGTATCCCGTAAATACCGACAGTTCCTCGATGATCGCCAACAAGGTCACGATTTTCAACACGGGGACTTCCGCCAACTTCGGGCCGTTACTCATCTCCTTTTACGGGTCGCAATCGGTCATCACCCCTCCCGATCAACTGGCGGTGGGCACGGCTCTCAACTGGACCAAAGGTTACCCCGGGATGTCGGTGTACCAGGACCGGGCCAACACCAATCTCGTGTGGCTCGTCAACCAGTTTACCCCAATGCAGGGGACCTATTACGCCGCCTCCGGAGTCATCCGTTTCAACGGCCAGGGCATCAACCCCGCCAGCCCCGTGCAGATGATCGCCGGCCGGATCGTCATCGACACCAACATGCCCACAGGCAACGCGGAATCCGACGTTCCCTATAACGCCCTAATCTTCGCGCCGCCCCCGGAAATTTATCTTGTGGAGTGATCGCCGTTACACAAGAGTTGGTAAATCCGTTGAAGGCCGTGAACGTCGGGTTATGGCGTTTAGGCGTCAGGCATGTGGAGTTCTACCAGGGATTCGTCTTCCGACCTCGACCGGATCGTGAGACGATAGCGTCCCCGTTCCTCCGAGGTCGAGTCATGGACGACTCTACGAAC
>JAYTUG010000371.1:0-21916 GCA_043744695.1 Gemmataceae bacterium | reverse complement strand
TGAAGGGCTGCGACCGGGACGAACGCGAGTAAGGCTCGGAGTCGCACCCCTTCAGGGTGCAGGACTGCTGCTGGAATCCCAGGGCGTTGCCCTGGGCTTAGGGATCCCAGGCTTTCAGCCTGAAGATCGAACAGCCTCGATTTGTTCCGAGTGGCTGAACTCCAAGAATGGTTGGCACACCCGGCGCTCCCTTGCGGTTGACCCACTTCCATCGGCTTTCTATCATCAACCACATCCGCCGGTTTGTATCGGCTGTGCCGGTTTTAACTTCGAATGCACGCCGTCGAACCGCTCTCCACACGTGGAACGGACCCGGAGCCCGCATGAGTACGGAACAGAAGCCCGAGACGCAGATCGCTCACCACAAAGAGCCCATCGAGACGACGGCGCTCGGCGAAACGCTGGTCACCGGCTGGCAGAAGTTCAAAACCGGCCAGCTGATCAGCTACAAGTGGATGGGCATCATCCTCATCGCGGTCGCCGCGGTCGGGCTCACGTGGTACATCCTGGCTCAACAGGCCGGGGATCGCTCGAAACTTTGGGTCGAACTCGATGGTGCCAACTCGCTGACGGCCCTCGAGAAGTTCGCCGAAGCGAACCCGAACTCGATGCCCGGGAACGTCGCCGACATGGATCGCGCCCGCTTCCTCATCGGCCCGGATGGCATCGAGAAACTTCCCACGGCCAAAGACGAATCCGAACGCAAACGCGCCATCGAGAACATCGACACCGCTCGCGATCTCATGACGAAACTCATCGACAAGTTCAAGGATCAGCCGATTTTGAAACTCGAGTGCTTCGTCGGCATGGCGAAATCCGAGGCCGCACTGATCGGCATCAACAAGGACGGCTCGCCCACGGAATTTCGAGGCAGCGTGGAGAAGTTGATCGAGTGGCTGGACAAGATCGGCGAGGCCGCGGAGGGCACTCCTTGGGGCGACGATGCGAAGAAGCTGTCGAGTTCGCTCAAGTCCGGATCGAAGGTGAAGGACGAACTCGTGAACGTGCAGAGGAGCCTGTATACGCTGGCACCCACCTTCCCAGGCGGTGGCCCCATCGCTCCGGGCGGACCGTTTAGTGGATTTCCGACGCTCCCCGGTCTCCCCGGCGGGGGCCCCATCGTTCCTCCGATCGCGCCCCCCGCGCCCAAGGCACCGGACCTCAAGGCTCCGGAAACACCGAAGGCACCCGACCCCAAAGCGCCAGATCCTAAGGCTCCCGAGGCTCCGAAGCCACCGGACCCCAAGCCGCCGGAACCTCCCAAGAAGTAGAGTCGCGAAGCCGTACGCGGCCGATCATGTCCATTGACGAACCCGACGATGAACTCGAACCGGTCGCGGAGATCGCGTTCCCCATTCCGGCGCGAACCCGCGAGCCCGTCGATCTCGTCGTCCGCATCAAGACCGAAGGGATGCGGCTCGACCAGTACCTGCACCTCAACCTGTCCGACTTCAGCCGGTCCGAACTCCAACGGGCAATCGAGGCTGGCGGCATCACCGTGAACGCCAAGACGAGCAAGTCTAGCTACAAGGTTCGGAACAACGACAAGCTCCACGTCGAGATGCCGGCCCCCGATCACGACCAGCCCGTTCCCGAGAACATCCCGCTGGACGTGCTTTATCAGGACGAGTTCCTCGCGGTCATCAACAAGCCCTCGAACATGGTCGTTCACCCGGCCAAGGGGCACTGGTCCGGCACGCTCGTGAACGCCTTGCAGTACTTGTTTCACGAACAACTCAGCCGCGAGAACGGGTCGCACCGCCCCGGCATCGTGCATCGCCTCGACCGCGACACGAGCGGCGCGATCCTCGTGGCGAAGGACGACCAGACGCACCGCGAATGCGCGATGCAGTTCGAATCCCGCAAGGTGTTCAAGGAATACGTCGCGCTTGCGATCGGCGAACTCGACCGCGATTCCGATTACATTGAGGCCCGGATCAAGCACCACCCGCACGACCGCGAGAAGATGGCGGTCACGCTCGATCCCCTCGATCCGGATGCGAAAGACGCCCTGAGTTACTATGAGGTGCTGGAACGGTTCCGCGGGTTCACGCTGGTGAAGATCCAGCCGCGAACGGGTCGCACGCATCAGATTCGCGTTCACCTGGCGTTCGCCGGTTGCCCCGTGTTGGCGGACAAGGCGTACAGCGGTCGGGATCGCTTCTTGCTTTCGGACTTAGTGCCGGACTCGCCCCGCGATGGAGCGGACGTGCTGATCGCCCGGCAAGCGCTCCACGCTTATCGCTTGCGGTTCCGGCATCCGCGCACGGGCAACTGGCTCGAAGTGGAAGCGCCGCTCGCCCCGGACATCCGCCGGACGCTCGAAGCGCTGCGATTGCATCGACCGAAACGAGGTTGAGGAATCAAACGAGCAAGGCGCGGAAGCCAGCCTGCTCGAAGTGGTGATCGGCCGTGAGGCCGAGCTCGGCCATCACTTCAAAGGAAATGCAATCGGTCAGCGACCATTCCTTATCGGGACGTTTGGCGAACAACTCGATTCCTTGCGCGAACAAGCTCGACGACGAAGGCACGATGATCGTCGTGCGGGTCGCGCGAAGCACCTCGACCAAAGAGAGGAACAGAGGTCGTGCCCCAGCGCTGCAAAAGAAATTGGCGACCTCCACCAGCACGTACTCGGTCGTCGTGATGAACATCGGCGGCTGTGCGAACTCCGACGCGCGACCGAATGGGCATCGCGAGAATTCAGCAGCGCCACGAAGTACGACGCGTCGGCGAAGGCGCGCATCATGATTTCTTCGGATGGCCGTAGTGGTAGTGATCGATATTCCGGGCTCCGTCCGTCGGCAGGTCGAGATCGCTCATCGCGTCAATACTCGGCTTCAATCGGTCGTAAAGGCTCGGGAGGTCGTCAGGTGCCTGACCGCTGTCGAGCAAGCGAAGTCGTTCGGTCATCTCTGGCGAAAGGTAACTGGGATACGGTCGACCCGTGCGCGGGTTTACGATGAGATGTTCGACTGCCAATCCGTTTTTGGACGGCGGTTCCACGCGCACCGGCGTGCCGTCCGGCAGAGGGGCCGGCTCATCGAGGACGACCTGCCCATCGACAATGTGCCCAGTAAGAGACATTGCAGCCTCCACGTGTTCCCTTCACTCCATCTTATCACTCTGCTTCCGGCGTCGCTCCCAAATCGCGCTTGGCGAGCGGGCGGCACTCGATGAGCGTCGACACTTCGCCTTCTTGAACGATCTTGCCGTCCTGGTTCAAGATGGAGCGGTGCCACATCACTTCGCCGCGCTTGCCGCGCCCGCGGAGGGATTTCTCGGCGACGCGGCTCTTGCACTTCAGCGTATCGCCGGCGAACACCGGGAGCTGGAAGCGCCAGTCGCGAACCCTCAGGAGCGCGAGCGTGCGCACCGGCGGAGTCATGACGCCGAGGCCGCTGGCGATGCAGAACACGCCGAACCCGTGTGCGATCGGCCGGCGGAACGGCGTGCCTTTCGCAAACTCGTGGTCCATGTGGATCGGGTTGAAGTCGCCGCTGAACCCGGCGAAGTTGACGATGTCCGCCTCGGTGATGGTCCGCCCGCCGGAGGTCCATTCCTGGCCGATTTCCAAATCGTCGAAGTAGAGGTGGTAAGACGAGAAGCTCATTGTGATCTCGAAGAGGTCGGTCGAAACTCAACGGACAATTTAGCGAGGGAAGTGCCTGAAACAAGGAATCCCCGGCGGTTCGTTCACGGGCTCCGTTTTGCCGCGGCTTCGCCTTCGCGCAGTTCCCAATACGCGCCCGCTTGCAATGCGTCCCAGGTTTGCACCTCTCCCCACGACCACTTCACGGTGATGCGTTCGGGCACGCCGTCGGTGCCGAGGCCGAAGAGCAATCGCGAGTCGCCGGCGGAAAGATAGCTGCCGCCGCCCTTGGCGAAGCGCGTGAGCCTGCGGCCCTTCGATTCTAGAATCACGGTCGATCCCACGACATCCCGGTTCCCGCGGCCGATCAGTTTCACGCCGATCCATCGCGCCGGCGTGTGCGAGCCTACCACGTTGCGAAGAACCGAGACCGGGGAGTTGCTGTGGCTGATGACGAGGTCGGGCCAGCCGTCGTTGTCCAAGTCGCCAATGGCGAGTCCGCGGCCGACTCGCGGCACCTGAAAATACGGGCCGCCGACGAGGCTGATGTCGCGGAAGTAGCGTCGCCCCTCGCGCTCTTCATTTCGAAGCAGCACCGGGTATTGGCTCACAGCGACTTCGAGCGGAGGAAATTGCATGACGTGCCCGTGCGAGATCGCGAGGTCTTCCCAGCCGTCGTTGTTGCCGTCGAGGAAGCCAGTGCCGAAGCCGACGAAGTTGCGGTCGAGTTCGGCGAGGCCGTGAGCCGCGGAGGCGTATTGGAAGTTGCCTCCGCCATCGTTGCGGTAGAGGGCATGCAATTCGCGCATGAAGTTGGAGACCCACAGAGCGGGGCGGCCGGAGCCGTCGAAATCGCCGGCATCGACGCCCATGCTGCCGTTGCGGCGGCCCGTGTCGTCTACCGCGACCCCCGAGGCCATCCCGGTTTCTTCGAGCTTGCCGCCGCGGTTCAGGAACAGGAATTTGTCGGTCGCGTCGTTGGCCACATAGATGTCCGGGCGGCGGTCGTCGTTCACATCGACGAGTACGACTCCGAGGCCGTTCCCCTTCGCCGCGAAGCCATTCTCCGCCGAGATATTCCGGAATGCTTTACCGCCCTCGTTCTTGAACAGTGCATGCACGAGTGGCTTGAACCGTTCCGGCGGGCAGACGTCGCGCGGAGCCCCGAGCCTATAGCCCGCGCAGGACGGATGATTCTCGAACGACCAGTCGCAGTAATGGCAGACGTAAAGATCGGGGAAGCCGTCGCCGTCGATGTCGGCCCAGCCGGCACTACTGCTCCAAGAATCGTCCTTGAGTCCGACGCGGTCGGTGACGTCGACGAACTTGCGGCCACCCGCGTCACCCGGCTGATTCTGAAACAAGGCCACCCGACCGTAGCCCGTGACGAGTAGATCGGGAAAGCCATCGCGGTCGAAGTCCGCGACGGCGGCACCGTGCGTGTACCACCACTTGCGATCGAGCCCGGCTTCCGCAGTCGCATCGCGGAATTTCCCGTTGCCGAGGTTGCGGTACAGCTTGCAGGGGTAGCCTACGATTTGGTTTTTCCCAGGACCCTCGAAGTGTCCGCCGCCGGTGAGGAAGACGTCGAGGAGGCCGTCGCCGTCGTAGTCGAAGAGTGCGACGCCACCGCCGAGCGATTCGAGAATCGTATACTGCTCGGCTTCCTCTCCGTTGCGATAGGTGAAGTCGATGCCGCTGTTTGTCGTAACGTCTTCGAACCAAGTCGGGCCGAGCAACTTGGCATCCTGATCGTCGACGACCGAAACGTGACTCGACAGACCGACCCAGAAGCCGACCGCACAGATGGCGACGACAAAACCCAAGCTGGCAACGGTAAGAAATCGTTGCCAGCTTGAGGCGGGCGGTTGGGGATCATTCATGGCGAATCTCGACGTGTGAGACCATTGGACCGCAACGCGAGGCTCCCCGCAACTACACCCGATAGGTGGACCGCGAACGAGAAGTCGATTAGAGTGACCGCAAGCCCGCTACCGAGGCCCATTCGAGTAACCGACATGATCTTCTTACGCCTGTCCCTTCTCCTCGTCTTGAGCTTGGCCTTTCTCCAGCGCGAAGCCGCAGGCGGCGGCGAGGTGCCGAACGGCTCGACTCCACTTTTCAACGGAGCCGATCTTACAGGTTGGCACGGCTGGGCCATTCACGACAAGGGCGCGAGCCCGGACGATCTCGCCAAGCTCAGCCCCGGCGAGAAGGCCCAGAAGATCGCGGCGTGGACCGCCGACGCCAAGAAGCACTGGAGCGTGGAGAACGGCGAACTCGTCAACGATGGCAACGGGGCCTACCTCGCCACCGACAAAGACTACGGCGACATCGATCTGCTGCTCGAATACAAGACGGTGCCGAAGGCCGACAGCGGCATCTACCTCCGCAATACCCCGCAGGTGCAGATCTGGGACTCGAACCAGAAGTTCGACCCCAAGAACCCCGACCGCAAGCCGCACCTCGGTTCCGGCGGGCTGTTCAACAACGCACCCGATTCGCCGGGCCGCGACCCGCTCGTGGTCGCGGATAAACCCTTCGGCGAATGGAACAGCTTCCGCATCGTGCAGGTCGGCGAACGCACGAGCATTTGGCTCAACGGCCAGAAGGTCGTCGATCACGCACGGCTCGAGAACTACTGGGGCAAGGCGAAGCCGATTCCCGCGAAGGGGAAGATTCTGCTGCAGACGCACGGTGGCGAAATCCGCTGGCGGAAGCTGCTCGTCCGCGAGATTCCCGCGGAGGAAGCCAACGCGATCCTTCAAAAGCACGAAGCCAACGACTTTACTTCCGTCTTCAACGGCACCGACTTCACCGGTTGGGACGGCCCGACCGATCAGTACGAAGTGATCGACGGTGCGATCGTGTGCAAGAAGGGTAAGGGCGGGAACATCTACACGAAGGAACAGTACGCGGACTTCACCGTGAGGCTCGAGTACAAGCTGCCGCCCGGAGGCAACAACGGCCTCGCGATTCGTTCGCCCGGCGGCAAGGCCCACGTCGCCACCGAGGCTATGTGCGAAGTGCAAATCCTCGACGACACGGCCAAGCAATACGCGAAGCTCGACCCGCGCCAGTTCAACGGCTCGGCCTACGGCATGCTTGCCCCGCACCGCGGCTACCTCCGCACCCTCGGCGAATGGAACCTGATGGAAGTGACCGCGAAGGGCCCGACGCTTCGCATCGAACTGAACGGTACCCGCATCCTGGTTGCCGACGTGAGCAAGGTGACGGAGTTCAAAGACAAGCAAGCCCATCCGGGGAAGGATCGCCCGAGCGGGCACTTCGGCTTCGCCGGGCACAACGACCCCGTCGCCTTCCGCAACATTCAAATCAAGAAGCTCGATAAGTGATGAACTGGGACTGGATGTACGCAACCTCGGTCATTGAGTTTTTTTCACCACAAAGGCTCAAAGTTCACACAGAGATTCACCAAGAACCCAGGAGAATGCAGAGTAAAGGCATAAGTAGCCTTTCATTTCGACATTGTGGTTCTTTGTGCGATCTTTGTGCCTTGGTGGTGAGTCTTTTTTGGACGCTACGCTTGAGTCTGCGGTGAATTCATGAACCCGTATCGTGAGTTGCCGTCCGTTGCCAAGTTGCTCGAAGACGCCGCGCTCGTCGAGGCACGGTCGCGGCATTCGCATGAATCGATTGCCTCGGCCGTTCGCGCGGAACTCGACGAACTCCGTGAACGACTCGCCGTCCAAGAGCCCATCGCAATCGAAGGCCTTGCGGCTCGCATCGTCGCGCGATTGGAGCGCGAGGCCGCTCCGCGCATACGGCCCGTCATCAACGCCACGGGCATCGTGCTGCATACCAACTTGGGCCGTGCGCCGCTTCACGAAGTTGCCGCCCGTGCTGCGTACGATGCCGCCCGAGGCTACCTCAATCTCGAACTCGATCTCGCGACGGGGAAGCGCGGCTCGCGACAGGACAGCATCCGCGATGGGATTTGCGCCCTCACGGGAGCCGAAGCCGCGACTGCGGTGAACAATTGCGCCGCCGCAACCGTGCTCGTGTTGCGAGCGCTGGCCAGCGGGAAGGACGTGATCGTTTCGCGCGGCCAACTCCTCGAGATCGGCGGCAGCTTTCGCATCCCCGAAATCATGGCCGCCAGCGGAGCGATTCTCAAGGAAGTCGGCACCACGAACATCACCCGGCTCGCGGACTACGAACGCGCCATCGGCCCGAACACCGCCGCGATCATGCGGGTTCACACCAGCAACTTCCGCGTACGCGGCTTCACCAAAACCGTCGAACTCGCCGACCTCGTGGCACTCGGCAACACGCACAACCTGCTCGTAATCGACGACGTGGGCAGCGGGCAGGCCATAGACCTCGCACCCTTCGGGTTGCCCGGCGAGCCGCTCGTCTCGGCCGGCATCGCCGCCGGTGCCGATCTCGTGCTGTTCAGTGGGGATAAGCTCCTCGGTGGCCCGCAGGCCGGGATCATCGCGGGCCGCGCCGACCTGATTTCGCGCATCGAGAAGGATCCGCTCATGCGGGCCTTCCGGTTGGACAAGATGACGCTCGCGGCACTCGAAGCCACGCTCCAAATCCATCGCAACCCGACCCGCGCCCTCCGCGAGATCCCCACGCTCCGGATGCTCGCGATTCCCTTGTCAGACCTGCGACGCCGAGCCGACTCCTTCGCCGAACGATTGCGATTGCTGCCCGGCGTTACCGATGTCGAGGAGCGGGAAGACGAGGCGTTCGTGGGGGGCGGGTCGCTGCCGGATGTCGGCTTGCCAACGATCGTGATCGCCTTCGCGGTACAAGGCCTGAGCGAGGGTGAACTGGCGGAGCGATTGCGAACGGGCACTCCGGCGGTCGTGGGCCGCGTTCGAGAGGGCAAGATGCTGCTCGATCTGCGAACGGTGTTTGAGTCGCAGGAAGACGCGTTATTGGAGGCGATTGCGAGAAGCCGCGAGCCGAATTGATATTAGCCGCCGGCTTGCCGGCGGGACTTGTCGAGTGTGCGGACCGCCGGCAAGCCAGCGGCTAAATTCTCTCGCCATTCACCGCGACGTCGGTCGCACGCGCGGGCCGGGTGCCAACGGTTCCATCGGCGCGAGCAGCGGCTTCGACATCGGCACCGAGCTTTTCACTCCGACCGGTTCGCCCGGCGGCTCCGAGATCGACGGCAAGGCGAATGGCTCCCCGCTCAACAAGATCACTTCCTGAATGCCCTGCGAACGGGGAGCCGGAGCCATCGCGACTTCGCGACGCTTCGCGTACGGCGGCTCCGGCGTTGTCAGAACGACGACCGGAGGGGGAAGCAACGAACGCAGCATCGCCAGCGGATTGAGCGTGGGCCGGCTCGCCAGATTCAACGGCTTGAAACCCAGGATCGTGCGCGGAGCGATAGGGATGGGTCGAACCGAAACCGTCGGCAACTCGTCCACGAGTCGCGGGGTCGAAGGCATCATCTGGGGAACGACCACATCCACGAGCGCAGCCGGCGTCAAGCGAGGCCGCTGCCCCGTCGGCCGCGCGATCGGCGGCTCCACGGTCTGCCCCGCGATCCCGTTCGCGCCGCGCGTGCTGCGGTACCCCGCGAGGTGGTATTCCCACAACGCCTGCTGAGCGCTCTCTCGCACCTCCCGCGAACTGTCGAGTTCCGCCGCTGCTTCGAGAGCCAGCCCGGCCAGCGGATAAACGATCTTGAACTGCCCCATCGCCTCGGCTGCGTCCGCGCGAACCGAGGCGGAGGAATCCTTCTGCAGGGTCAACACGAGACACGAAATCACGTCCGGGTCAACCCTCGGATCGGCATCGTAAAGTTCCGCGATCGCCGCCCGGCGTTTCTTCTCATCCGGGTCGGACTTCACGGTCTCGATCAACCGTTTCACCTGCACCTCGGTCTTGGGCTTCTTGGCGAAGATGGCCAGCGCACCCGCACTCGCCCCGGTTACCAGGGTGAACGCGAGGATGGCCGACAGGAACAACCGGGTGCCGATCACGAGTGACGCTCTCCCACTTGCGGATGCACTTCCATCATCGTCGCTCGCGGATCGGGTGAGTTTGCGTCCGGGTCATTTTGACATTTGAAGTGGCGAGTCGAGTCCGCGCGATCCCCGCATCGCACTCGACCGGCGAATTGCACCTGGCCCGAATTGTAGACGCGATCGGAACAACCCGCGAAACAGGAGCAGCTTGGGGTCGGGTTGTGCGGATTGAAAGGGTGGAATGATTGGAGCAGACAGCCGATTTCACAAGAGTCAAGTCGGGCAACTCTTCGAAGCTCACTTCCGTTTCGCCATCACCACACGGTGCAGGCCGGCGGCGTCCTTCAACGTCTTGCCTACTTCGAGGTTCGGTTGCTCGCCGAGGATCGCGCGGACGGCTTCGTCTTGAGTCGAACCGATTTCCAACAGCAGCACGCCGCCGGGCTTGAGGAACTTCTCCACGTCCATCGCGATCCGCCGGTAGAAGGCGAGACCGTCCGGGCCGCCGTCGAGTGCGAGCCGCGGTTCGTGTTCCCTGACGTCCGGTGCGAGTGCGGCTAGTTCCCCAGGCGGAATGTACGGCGGGTTGCTCACGATCGCGTCGAAGAGCGCTCCTGTGGGAACGGCCGCGAAGAGGTCGCCTTGCGAACAGTGAACGCGAGCCACCACGCCGTGCTTCTGGGCGTTCCGTTTCGCCACGTCCAACGCATCCGGCGAGATGTCCGTCGCCTTCACGTTCGCGTCGGTCTTCTGATGCGCGATGCTGATGGCGATGCAGCCGGAGCCAGTACACAGGTCGAGCACGTGGGGGCTCGTCAGCGGTTTCAGCAACCGCAGGGCCTCGGCCACGAGCGTCTCGGTTTCGGGCCGCGGTACCAGTACCGCCGGAGTCACTTCGAAGTTCAGCAAGTAGAACTCGCGCGAACCGACGAGATAGGCGACGGGGAAGCCGTCCATGCGGCGCTTGATCAGGCCGCGAAATTCGGTTCGCTGCTCTTCCGTGGGCAGTTCCTCGAACCGAACCAAAAGGTCGACGCGCTTGCAGTGCAGGACGTGGGCAAGTAAGAGGTGCGATTCGAGCCGGGCGGTCGCGGGTGCCGTGCCTTTCTTGACTAGGAAGTCCGTCGTCCAGGCGAGCAGGGCGCGAATCGTCCAGACGGTTGGCGGCGCGGCGGATTCCGACATGAAGCCATCCGTGTTGAGAAATTCCTGGCGAGCCGAGTCGCGTGAGCGACCGGGTTTCGTGCGACACCAACTTAGGGTGCTTGCAATCCTCGCTAACGCGTCGGGCTAATAGACTACACCGGCTTGCCTTCCACGCCGGCCAAGCTTTTGACCGGTCCGAACGCGATCACCGTGCTGGCGTCGAGCGGATAGCGATCGAGGTACTCGCGGACGTTCTCGAGCGAGACCGCGTCGAAATTCTTGAGTTCGGTGTCCACATCGCGGTACTCGCCGGTATAGCTCCACGCGGAAGCAATGGCCTGCATCCGGCCCATCGGCCGTTCGCTGCCGCGGACCACGCGGCTCGCAATCTTGCTCTTCGCCTGCATCAACTCTTCGGCCGTGATGCTGTTCTTCTGCACCTCGGCGAGCACGGTCCGCATGATCGCGAGGTTGCCTTCCGTCTCCTCGGGTTCGCAACTGTACGAAGCGTAGGCGCAGCCGCTGCCGTCGTTCTCGTAATAAGTGCAGTCGGCGGAGTCCGCGAGGCCGGGGTCTACGAGTGCCCAGTAGATGCGGCTACCGGAATCGTCGCCGACGGCGAGGGCGAGTGTATCGGCGGCATAGCGCAGGGGCGAATCGGCGGGCGGGCCACCGGACATGAACATCACGTGTTCCTGTTGCACGGTTTCGCGAGTGAGCACGTGGAGGCCGCAGGTACCGGTCCATTCGGTGCGGTTGCCTCGGCCCGATTCGCCCGGCTCCCACTTCGCGCAAGCCTCGGTGGCCAATCGAACCAACTCGTCCCAGTCGAAGTTGCCGGCTGCGGAGACGATGATGTTCGTGGGCGAATAGCGGCGCGAGAAGTAGCCGTGCATCTGGTCGCGAGTCAGATTCGCGACGCTGGCGGAGGTGCCGAGCACGCTGTTGCCGAGCGGGTGCTTCTCGTAGTAAATGCGGCGGGCGTTCTCACTGGCCACCGACCCAGGTTGGTCCTCGTACATCTTGATCTCTTCGAGAATCACCTTCTTCTCGGTGTCGAAGTCTTCCTGCCGCAGGCTCGGGCGCAAGATGTCCGCGAGCACGTCCATCGCTTTCGGAAGGTACTCGGGCAACACGGCCGCGTAGTAGACGGTGTTCTCTTCGCTGGTGTAGGCGTTGTAGCTGGCCCCGATGCGGTCGAAGTCCAGGTTCACTTCCAACGCGGTGCGGCGCGGCGTGCCCTTGAACATCATGTGCTCGAGGAAGTGCGAGACGCCGGCGACCTCGGGCGTTTCGTCCCGGCTCCCGGTGCGAACGAAGAACCCGAGTGCAACCGACCGCGACGACGGGCTCGTCTCGCCGATGAGTTGCAGCCCGTTACTCAGCTTGTGCGAATGGAACGGCATGGAGCACCCTTTATGAGATAGATGCGCATTTTACGAACCCGACGGCTGATCAGTGAAGGACTCGGGTGAATCAGCTTGCTCAGGGGCCGGGTAGAGCGATAATTCGAAGCCGATCCCCAACTCACCGGCAAGACGAAGTAATTCGGGGCCCGATTCAGTTTGTCGCGCAACTCGGCGTTCTCCTGAAACGACGATTCGAGGGCCGCAGCTGGCACAAGATTTGTCGCCGGGGCTGAGTTCATATCGTTCATGGTTGTTGCCGCCTGGTGGGGTTGCTAGGGTTCACCTCAGAGTTGCCTCCACTGAAGTGGAAAGATCTTCGTCCAGCTTGTGATTGCAATACGGGCACGACACAATGTCGTCACCGATTGTCAGACCTCCCTGATGCAACAGGAATAAGCTCTTCTGGCACCAAGGGCATGCGATTCCGCCGCAATGACCGAACCAAATGCCCGCAAATGCGATTATGAAACCTACTGGAAAAAGTAGCAGCAGCATGAAGAAAACGACAGATGCGCCTCCCGCGATCGCCACGGCACAGATGGCAACCCCGAAATACACGAGCCTCATCACTCGGCGTGTCTTACGATTCAGAATCTCGCGCCCAGTCATCTTGCTACACCTCGATCATTACTTCTGATTTTGTTGTCAATCCACGTACGGATCGGCGCCGATATCCTGGAGCATTTCCTGTCGGTGCTTATCGTAGTTCATCAAGTCGAGGCGCTGCTTGTAGTGCTTCTTCTCGATGCGGACCTGAGCCTGGCGAAAGAGGATGGCGTACTGGTCCCAGTTGCGGTTGCCGCCGGCGCGGCCGAGGGCCATGAGTTCGTCCTGCTTCGCGGTGCCGAGCCCTTCGAGCAACTGGTCTTCGAGCGAGAGCACGAACTGGGCGCTGCCGGGGTCGCCCTGGCGGCCGGCACGACCCTGAAGCTGACGATCGATGCGCTCGGCTTCGTGGCGCTCGGTGCCGATCACGTGCAGGCCACCGGCCTCGATCACGCCTGGCCCGAGTTTGATGTCCGTACCACGGCCCGCCATGTTCGTCGCAACGGTTACGGTGTCCGGTTGGCCCGCCTCGGCCACGATCTCGGCTTCGCCCTCGTTCTGTTCCGCGTTCAGCACCCGGTGCTTCACACCCGCGATGGTCAGCTTCGCGCTCAGCTTCTTGGAAGCATCCACGGTGCGCGTGCCGATCAGCACGGGCCGATGCGTGCGGAGCATCTCCTGCGTCGCCTTCACCACGAATTCGAACTTCGCTTCTTCCGTGGGGAAGACCTTGTCCGGCAGCACTTCGCGCTTGGTCGGCTTGTTCGTCGGCACCTTGCTCGTCCAGCGGCGATAGACTTTGCGTAGCTCCCAGAAGTTGGGCAAAAGCGTGCCGCTCATTCCCGCGAGCTTCGTGTAGAGTCGGTAGAAGTTCTGGAACGTAATCTGCGCCGCGTGATCGCTGGGCATGTTGATTTGCACGTGCTCCTTGGCCTCGACGGCCTGGTGTAGCCCATCGCGCCAGTGGCGATCCGGCATCGGCCGGCCCGTGCCTTCATCGATGATGACGATCTTGTTTTCCTTGTTCACCATGTAGTGCTGATCGCGCATGAAGCGGTAGTAGGCGTGGAGTGCTTTCTCGACCGATTCGAGGAGTTTGTCCATGGCCTTGGCGTGCTTGCCGGAGGGCGGGTTGGAATAGCGGACGAGTTGCCGGCCGTCGTCGGTGATCTCGATCTTGTCCTTCTTCAAATTCATGGCGAAGTGGGTGTCGCGTTTCATTTCGCGGGCGATCTGATCGGCCCAGATGAAGACGACCTGCTCGTCGAGTTCGGCGGCCCGCGTGGGGTTGGCGATGATCAGCGGCGTCTTCGCTTCATCGATGAAGATGCTGTCGGCTTCATCCACGATGGCATAGTGAAGCACGCGCTGCACGCGCGGGTCCATGCTGGCGGCCGGGGCACCGGCGATGAACGGTGCCCAGAACGGGGCAGCGTTCGCCTGCCCACCGCGGAGCTTGAGCCGATCGCGTAAGAAGTCGAACCCGAACTCGGCGGCCGTGCCGTAGGTCACGTCCGCCTTGTAGGCCGTGGAACGCGGTCCCTCTTCCATCTTCTGCTGGAGTACTCCGACGGAGAGGCCGAGCTTCTCGTAGACCGGCCCGATCCACTCGGCATCGCGCTTGGCCAGGTAGTCGTTCACCGTGGTGACGTGGACGCCTTTGCCGACGAGGGCATTGAGGAACGTGGGTGCCGAAGCGGTGACGGTCTTGCCTTCGCCGGTGGCGAGTTCGACGAGCCCACCGGAGTGCATGACCGCGCCGGCCGCCAGTTGCACGTCGAACGGGCGGATGTTCAGCGTCCGCTGGATGGCGACGGAGCAGAGCCCGAACGCTTCTGGCAAAAGCTTTTCGAGGCTGAACTTGCCGCGGGCCTTGCCCCGCAGCCGATGGCTGACTTCGAGCATCTCGGCATCGTTCAGCTTGAGGTACTGATTCTCCCAGTGCCGGATGCGGGGGATGAGGAGAGCGGCCTTGGAGAGCCGGCTTTGCCAGGGCAAGCCGGCCTGGGCCACGACCACGTTCGACGGCCACGCGCCCAATCGCCCGGCGATGTTCTCGATGGGACGATGCACGTGCTCGACGCGCTCGGACGGCGGTTCCACGACCAGGGCACTCATCGGTTCGGCTCCTCCACGGTACTCGGGCTGCGGAATCGCACGTATCGGCTCGCACAATGAAATAATACGTGCCGGGACTCGGAAACACGAGAGCAGCAACCCGAATTGAGAGTTACCACGCCGGATTGTCGCCTTGGCTACCTCGAGAGGCATACCCACCTTACAATGCTCCCCGCCCTCCCCGTCTCGAACCTGGGGTCGTATATGATCGCTCGTCTTGCCGTCTTACTCGCGCTGATCGCAACGGCATTCGCACTACTCGCCCAGCCCGCACAACAACCGCCCGGCCTCCGCTTCCACGTCAAGATCGACCCCAAGCAAGTCGGCGACAAGCCGCAATCCGGGCGCGTACTCGTCGGCATCGCCAAGAAAGGCGAGGAGCCGGATTTCACCAATTACAAGCCGCCCGTGCTGCCGCTCTTCGGAATGGACGCCGAGGCGTTCTCCGCGGACAAGACCATCGTCTTCGACGCCACCTCGGAGAGTTTCCCATTCGGAAGCTCGAACAAGCTGCCGCCCGGCGAATACTCCGTGCAGGCCGCGTTCCTCACCAACACCGACATCAACCTGCACGATGCGCCCGGCAACCGCTACAGCGAACCACTCGACGTGAAGCTCGACCCTGCTGCCGGAACGAACGTCACGCTCACTTTGAACAAAGCCCACGAAGCCGACGTTCCGAAGGCGTCTGCCACGCACAAGTACCTGCAAATTCCCTCGAAGCTGCTCTCGGATTTCCACGGCAAGCCCGTGAGCTACCGCGTCGGCGTCGTGCTGCCTCCGAACTTCGCGAACGAGGCGGACGAGAAGTACGCGCTGCTCGTGGACATTGGCGGGTTCGGCACTCGCTACACGCACGCCCGGGAAATCGAGCCCGATTCGCGCTTCGTGCAAATCGTCCCGGACGGTGCCGGGCCGCTCGGCGACCCCTATCAGGTGAACTCCGCGAACAACGGCCCCTACGGCGACGCCCTCACGCAAGAAGTCATTCCCTTCATCGAGAAAACCTACCGCTGCCTCGGCACGCCGAAATCCCGGTTCACCTGCGGCATCAGCACGGGAGGCTGGGTCTCGCTCGCACTCCAAATCTTCTACCCGGACTCCTTCAACGGCTGCTGGTCGCAGTGCCCGGACTCCGTCACGTTCGAACGCTTCGAACTCCTCGATCTCTACCAGCACGAAAACGCCTACGTGAACCCCTTCGGCTTCGAGCGCCCGAGCACCCGCACCATCGACAGCGACGTGATCTCGACCGTTCGCCACGAGGTGCAACTGGAACGCGTGCTCGGCCGCGGCGGGAAGTGGGAACTCTCGGGCCGCGATTGGTGCTCCTGGAACGCAGTCTACGGCCCGCGCGGCAAGGACGGCCTCCCTGCGCCCGCCTGGGACGGCAAGACCGGGAAGATCGACAAGGCCGTGGCCGAACACTGGAAGAAGTACGATTTGAAGCTCGTACTCGAACAGAACTGGAAGTCGATCGGGCCGAAGCTCGCGGGCGGCAAGATCAACATTTGGGTGGGCGAGTCCGACGACTACTTCTTGAACGTGGCCGTCCACCATCTTAAGGCCGCGACCTTGAAGCTCGCGAATCCGCCCTTCGACGGCAAGATCGCGATCGAGCTGCGCAAACCCCACGACCACGGCGGCTGGACCCGCAAGGAGATGCTCGACGCGATGGCCAAACGCACGTGTGGAAAGTGAGGCGAGGTTGCGAGTGTGTGACGCAATCGACATGCCAATTCGGTGAAGTCAGCCTTTCCTCGTCCACGAGTAGCCGCTCGCCACGGTGGACGCATAATTCGCATCGAGTTGCGGGCCGAGCAACAGAAGGGCGGCAATTCGCCGAGCCGTATCGCGAACGTGGGCCACTTCCTCGATCCGCAACCCTCGGCCGAGGATCGACTTCTCGCGATAGCTGAGCCACTTCTTCAGCACCTGATACCCGCCGAGCGTGTACTCCCACACCTGGCGCGGCACGTTCTTCCAGTACGCCATTTCGTTGAGGTAAACGTCGAGCGTATCGGGGCCGAGGCGGGTACTCGCCTCGCCCAGCGCCGCTTGCTCATCGTCGCTGAATGCACGGCTCACGGTCTTGCCGGTGCTCGGCATAGTGATGCCGCCCTTGCCGGCGATGGCCCAGCGGGCCGTCACGTCGAGGTCGGGGCCGTTCAGCGAACCGCCGCCCACCTTGGTATCCTTGGCGATCGCTTTCATGGCCGCCGACAACTTCCCGGCCGTCACGCCGACAACGGGCGTCTCGGAGTCGAGCAGCGCGGCCACTTGCCGGCCCAACGCCGCGGACGCCAGCAACGCCTCGCGTGTGGCCGGAAGTGGAACCCGCGGCCAGTCCTGTCGAAGTGCGTCCGCATTCTGTCTCGCGTACTCGGGTGCATGGAGAACCGCGATGACGTGGTGAAACAGGACTGGCGCATCCGCGATGCCGCCGATGGAGTTCAGGTAGTCGAGGGCTTCGTCGGTGAGGTTGGCAACGTGATCGCCAAGGCGACGGGCGGTGGAATGCTCGGCATCCGAGAAAAGCTGATCTTCTGAAGCTTGATTCTTGAGAAGCAGTGGGAACCAATTAGCCGTGCGTTCTATGACGTGAATTGCAGCAAGGGGACGTGAAACGAGCGGCGGATCGAATTCCTTGCGGTTTTGTTGACATGCTGCCAGCCATGAGTTGCCATCAAAAACATGAGGAAAATAATCCGACCTTTTCTCGTCGAGCAATTTGGCGACTGGCTCCCAGTACAGCCAACGCACATCAAAGGGCCGGTATAGAAACTTCACGAAGTTCTTCTCAAGTAGCCCACGTTTTCGCAGAATCGCACGAGTATCCAGTGCGATAAATCGTGATGAATCGGTCATTAGCTTGGGTGCGATACCTTTCATCTGTTCGTTGCACACTTTTGGGTCGAAGTAAGCCCGAATCCGCAATTCCAACCCGTCACGGTCAATGTCCACCAGGTCCTCATCGCGGCTTGTCTTTACTCCGGGAAACGAAATCGGGAACATCTCCGGTAGCAGTGGCCACGTCGTGTACGCGACCTCAGTCTTCATTTCGCGGAAGGCCAGGCCGAGCGCCGGGATGGGCGTCACCTTCTTGTACTTCTTCGACTGGAAGGTCTGACCGCTCGCCAGAACCTCTTCGCGCTTCGCCTCGCCCCAAAAGTCGCGAAAGCGGACCGTTGCCGGGTTCTTGTGTTTCGGCGTGCGAGCCAAGAGCGCGATTGCGGTGCCGACCTGAATGCCCTCGCGGTTCGTCGCCGTGCTGAACACGCTGGGGTCGGGCTTCCCCTCGGGCGTCAGCTTGCCGGTCTTGAACTTGTCGCCGTTGAGCGAGTCGATCCAGACCTGATCGAACTCGCCGAGGAAGCGCTCGCGCAAGCCCGTGTGCGAACGGCCATCGAGCCAGGAATAATTCGAGATGTAGCAGACGATGCCGAACTGGTTACCGCGCTCCGTGATGCAGCGCTCGGCGATGCGGAAGAAGCGGATGTAAAGATCGTTGAGCCCCTGACCCTCGGGCTTGGGCGCGGCCAGCGTGCTGCGGTAGGGATCGACGAGCCCTTTGTCTTCGTCGGCGGGAATGCCCGCGAACCCGTTGTAGGGCGGATTGCCGATCACCACGAGGATCGGCGCCTTTTGCTTCACGGCGTCGGCGGCGTCGCGCTCCTGTTCCCACTCGATGCCGGGTAGCGACTTCTTCGCACCCTTGGGCGGTTCCCAACCGGTGAGCGCATTGGTCAGGAAAACCTTGGCCCGTTCGTGCTCCGCTTCGTCCAATGGGGCCCCGAGGCGTTGCAGCAACAGGCCGAGTTGCAGGTGGGCGATCACGAACGGGGCGGGCAGGATTTCAAACCCGAACACGCGCTCGGTGGCGGCCTTCTTCACCATGCCGCCCAACATCCCTTCTTCACCCTTCTCCTTGAGAACCTCGGCCACGATGTTCAGCACCTCGACCAGATACGCGCCGGTGCCGCAGCACGGATCGAGCACCACGACGCCCGGATCGGCGAGGCCATCCGGACGGTCGAAGTCGCTGATGAGCGTCTGGTGTACGCGGGCCACCATGTACTTCACGATCTCCGGCGGCGTGTACCAGACGCCGAGTTGCTTGCGAAGTTCGGGGTCGAAGGCTTCGAGGAACGGCTCGTAGAAGTACTGCACGGCCTCGGCATCTTTGAACTTCGCGAAGAACTTGTCGCGCTCCACCCGGTTGAGTGCGTCCGCCGCCCAGCGCATGACCTCGCTCAGTTTCAGATCGTGGAGGTCTTGCGGGTCCGTCAGTTCGCGGAAGAGCTTTCGCAGGATCGGGACGTGGAGGTATTTGGACGCCTTCTCCCAATCGAAGGTCTCTTGTTCGCCTTGTTCGTGCCAAAGCACCCAGGCGGCGAAAAGGCCGTAGAAGAGCGTTTGCACGAGCGTGGACTGAAAGAAGTGTTCCCCGGCGGCATCCTTCACGTGCAGGCCGAGCGCGTCTTCGAGGGCGGTGCGAACGCTGACCAATCGCGGCAGTGTGGAGTGCGCTTCGAGCCGGTGGCGGGCTTCGCGGGCATAGCTGGCGAGGAACCAAGCCAGGTCCTTCGGTTCGGAGAGCGGCGCGGGGCGTCGGAGACAGCGCTTGAGGAAATCGAGCAGGCGGTCGCCGTGCTCGGCAACAACGGCTTTGCGGTCCGATGCCATTACCCAGAATTCGTCGGCGGACGCGGCGAGCCGGTAGTATTCGAGGCGTGTCGGCTTGCCCTTCTCATTGGCCGCGATGAGCGCGAACTCACGGTAGTTCGTGACCAGCACCTGTTTGAACCGCGTGTAGTAGCGAAGGGCTTGTTTGGAGTCGGCGATGGCGAGTACGTCGTCGGTCGGGGGTTTGCATTCGATGACGCCGCGCGAAGGCGGCGGCGGGAGTTGGTCGGTTTTGAGTTCGCCTTTGAGGAGTTGGTCGCCGGTGAAGAGACCTCCGTCGGGCATGTTGCCGTCGAAGTTCTTGAGGCTCATGAAGCAGTAGACGCGCGGCTTGAGGCTGCCGCCAGCGGAGGCGAGCAGAGCCTCAAGTGCTGGGTAGAGGCTGGTTTCGGGAGTGAGCGATTTGGTGCTGCGGCGAGCGGAACAATCGGCGAGGTAGCGATCGAGGGCGTGATTGCTCATGGAGAGGATGCTACCCGAGCGGCGTTTAGCGGGCAATGCGAGGCGTGGAAGCCGCACGCATCAGTTTTCTTCGTATTTGCCACGAATCGTAGGCTTTGGAGGGTCAGGCTGCCAAAGTGTGTGTGAAGCGAAGTGGCAATGTGGCAGCCTGACTACGCCGATTGACGTAAAGCCGCGGGCGAATCGGGGGCATTCTCGGAAACGTGACGCAAAAGCTTCTCCCAGGCGTCGTCGCTGAACGGCGTCTCGCGGGCCACGCGCTTCAGGTCGGCCAGCAGTTCAGCCGCGGAATCGTAAGGCCGATCCACGGGTACCGTGTCCGCCATCGGCGGCTCGGGGTCGGCTTCCAGCCGCCGCACGATCGCAATCAGTTCCGAGGGGAATGCCTTCCCCGGCCGCACGCGCTTCTTGGAAGCCAGTTGCGACCAGCCGAACGAGACCTGCCCGAGGGCTCGCAAGTCTGCGGCGACCGACGGTTCGACCGGCGACACCGGACCGCCGGACAGCCAGAGTGGTTCGCCGAACCCGGTGACCTTCAACGTGCCGCTGACGGTGAGCACGAACGAATCGGAGGTGAGCCGGCCGTGCGTGAGGCCGACGCGATGGGCGGCCGCGATGCCCTCGGCCGCCATCTGCATCAGGCGAACCCAGCAGCCGGGATGCGTGGCGTGTGCGGGCCAGTCGGCACTGAAGAGCCCGGTGAGCCATTCGACGAGTGCCGCGGGCCGGCCGTTGATCTCGGTGACTTCGACTACCCCGGCCAGATTTGCATGGGCGGCTTCGCGGGCTGCCGCGAACCGCTGGCGAAACTCGTCCGGATGCGTGGCGTCGTCCATCTCGCTTTCGGAAAGATGCCTCAGCAGGAAGAGGCCGTTCGATGATCGGGTGGCACCGGCTTCTAACCGGTGCTGTTGCGGCTGCTCCGGCTGGAAGCCGGTGCCACCCAGGTGAGAGGGATCGAACACGCGGTAGAGCGCCTCGCGCGGCGTGACGCGAAGGCGGTCGATGACGCGGAAGCGGCCGAGCATGAGGCCATCGACGTTCCCGGCCTCGATGAGCGCGAGTTGGTAGAGCGTGATGGCACCGCTGGCGAGCAGCACTTGCCGCAGGCTGCGGCGCTGCCGCCCGGCCTCCGACCACAGATTCGCAAGCGTCTCGGGATCGACGAGTTCGAGCGAACGGAGCAGTTCGCCGAGTTGCCGATCGCCGGGGTCGAGTTCGTTTAAGGTCAACGTGGGAAACGACTCGTCGAGGTCGGCGATCTTGAGTCGCGATTCGCTCTTCGCCGTGAGTTCCTTCAGCTTCTTGCGGTACCACTCGCGCATGTCGGCGAGGTGGCGTTCCATCTCGGTCCGCTTCTGCACGACCTCGCCCCGCTCGCGGCGGAGTAACTCCACCTGCTCGGCAATTTGAACCGACGTCACTTCGGTTTGCCGCGCGGTGTGAACGACTTCGGCTTGCCGGGCTTCGAGTCGCGATTCGCCGCGCGAAAGTGCCTGCTTGATCTCGGCAACCTTGGTCTGCCACTCGACCAGTTGATTGCGGAACTCGGTGACCGCGAGGCGATGTTCGCCGCGGGCGCGGTCCAGACTCGTGCCCTGTTCGGTGAGCCGTTCGGATTCGAGCCGCACCTGATTGCGAATGGCTTCGAGATCTTCACGGCCCTTTTGGGCGAACGCGTGAAGCTCCGCGAGGTGGCCGCGAAGCACGTCCTTCGCGGCGTTCAAGCGGCCGAGTGCGGCGTGAGCCTGCTCGTCCAATTCGGGAGCTTGCAGGCGAAGCGTCTCGATCTCGGTCGCGGCGCGAACGCGGAAGAGATCCAGTTCTTCACGTGCCTGGCGCGTCTCCTCGTCGGCCGCGGCGCGGTCCGCGTCCCACTTCGCGCGAGCCTCCGCCATGCTCTTGCGTTCCGCCGCCAGGGCCTGACCGACTTCCTTCAACTTCTCGATTTGGCGGGCGAGTGCGTCTTCGCGTTCCGCCGTGATCGCGGCTTGCCGTTCGAC
>JAYTUG010000370.1:0-5675 GCA_043744695.1 Gemmataceae bacterium | reverse complement strand
AGTCCCCGGGCCGGCGGTTCGTCACTTCACGAACGTCGGTGTTGCTCTTCCGAGGCGTCACCTTCACAAGCACACGTCAATCGGCACCGGGATGGTTCAATCGTTGATCTCCACTCGCAGACTCTCGTGACCGGCTGGGCCACGGGCCGCGGCGGGACCAAACCGCTCGACGGGGTCCGGCCGATCTCGCCGACCGCCGCGAGCCGGGCGAGTTTCAGCGCGTCGTCGCGGTCGGTCTTGCGCTTGACGCGCTTCCACTGCCACGCGGCCCCGATGGTGCTGGCGACCAACGCGGTGAGTTTCAACTCTTCACACCGGTCGTGAACCCACCCGGCCTGCGAGCACGCTTCGAAGACGACCTGGCTCACGGGTTGTCGGAGCAGTTCGGCGCGAAGCAATTCAGGCGTGGTCTTCACGGTGCGGAACGTGGTGGTTCGGGTATCGGGTTCAAACCAGCAGAAAACGGAGTTGTATTTGCCGAGGTCAGCGGCGAGAATCGTGGTAGCCATGTGATGCTCCTGGGAACGGATGGGGAACCTTCACGGTACACCACCCGCGGCATACATGGATTCTTTCGGCGGAGGGCGTACCGGATGTCGGAAATAGATCGGCCCCCAATCGCGGAATGGTCGTTCCATGTCACTCCGTGGGAGAAACTTTTTTTAGATCGCGTGAACGCTGCTCGACAGATCATCCGGATCACCTGTCCTTTCATCAAGCTGCGTAATATCAAACTACTGCTTGCCAGCCTTCGCAAAGGTCCAGAACCAGTCCGCATACAGTTGCTGACTCGGCTAAATCGGCGAGACTGTGCCGCCCAAGTACACGACATCTCTGCCCTTCAACTACTACTTGACAACCCTGTACCAGACCGCTGCACGATCGAGGTGCGATCCGACAACTCCCTCCATGCCAAGATGTACATCTTCGATGATTTGGAAGTGTTCGTCACGTCCTCCAATATGTCGAATGCGGGGTTCAACCGCAACCAAGAGATAGCCCTTGCGTCCGGACGTCCTGACGCCCTACGGGAAACCGTTTGCCACTTCGAGAAGCTGTTCAGGGTTGGCCTCTTGGTCACTCCTGAGAGGCTAGCCAAGACCCGCTCCGGTCTACGATACACTACTCCACTCTACCCGTCGGTAGAGGCGGAGCCCGAAGACGTCCAGCATGAGGATGACGGTCTGCTTGCCGGCGTGGTGATAGACGAGGTGGCTTTAAACATCATCGATGAGAGCATGGATTCCCGCCACGCAAAAGAACTGGTGGATGACGCGCTGGTCCTACCAAAGCTAGCCGAAGTCACAGGGATAGATGACGCGGACTTCGAGTCTCGTTTCTACAACGATCTCAATGTGCAGTATCGCACCCTTTTCGGTGAACCGATCCCATCACAGGACGAAATTGCAACGATCCATCTCCACGCCTCGGCTTACAGTCGTGCGAAGATCGGCGTGCCCGACGAAAGGTTAGCAGCAGTGATGGAGGCGACGGGTCAGTCGATCTTCGAGTCTGTCCTCAGTCTGCTCGTGTACAGGGATTCTTCTGAACACACCTCGGCCGAACTCATCAACACGAAAGCCAGTTACATCTACGCCTCGAAACACCTCGTAATACGGTTCCTCTCGTTCGGATTGGCCCGCGTTATGATGGGTGGGAAACAGTCGGGTGGGGATGACGGAGCGGCTGCCTCTAGACTGGCTCGTGCGGTGTGTTTCCGAATCGTTGGCTACCTATTTGCAACGCGATCTTGGCAGGAATTCCTAGCCATCTGCGCCAATCTCCTGAATCTACGTGAGGAATTCCCATACGAATCGTATCGTCACGAGAACCACAAAAGTCGGCTACAGGAGGTGTGCCAGTCGTTGTACGGTGCCAAGCCGAGGTACGAGGTGACGGCAACCGACGGGCCGGAACACGACAAGATGTTCTCTGTGAGCGTTTTCGGAGGTAACAGGCAGCAAAAAATGCTGGCTGTCGGAAATGCCAGAAGTATCAAGCAGGCTGAGACCGATGCAGCAGCAAACGCATTGGCTGTGCTTCCAGAGAAGAACAACATTCGCTCTTCCGGCGAGGTCGAAGTGTTGCCTCAGTGGGTACACGACACCCTCCGGACTGATGGACATGATTTGATCCGCAGATTGAGCGGTCATTCTCTTCCGGATGTAGAGTGTCAAGCAGTACTGATTCCGTGCAAGCACGATTCGCTCACAGTAACCCACCTCCGGTTCAAACTGGCTGTGGTCGGGGCCACCTTTCGTCGATCGCTCGCAGTCAGGCGAGCGACAATCGCGTCCCAGTCCGCGCAGGAGATCTCTCGCCGCGAGGCCAGCATGAACAGAAATGCCCGCGTCGTGGATGTCTTGCTCGATACGCCTTTTCGCATTTGGGCGAATACACTCCGGAAAGACCCTCGCTTTCAATACATTGATTCCCCTGCACCTATAGAGGCGACGCTCAACGCGCTGATCGGGGCAGTCGTAGTTAGATACGGCTTCGATGCCTGCGGCCAACTCGACAAATTGTTATTTTCTGATGCGGATGTGATTCCCGAAGCCAAGCTTATCGCCGCGAGTTCCCGCCTGCAGATCAAAATCAATGCCGCTCTTCGGGGAAAGGTGGCCAGCCCACTTACAGTGAAGGATGTTTATCTGACTCCACCATCGCAAATGCATAACGCGCGAATCCAGGTAACTATTGAATTCGGTAGCATGGTCATCGGCCAGTACGTGGCCTCGCGCAAGAAGGACGCCAAGGAGGCGGCTTGCGAAGCCGCCCTAACGAACCCGCTCCTTGACGAACTGCTCGCCAAGTATCGCACCGATGACACCCCAGACGCCGAACCGCTCTCATGACCTCTGAACTTGAGACAAAAACTCCCCGCGCCGGCGGTTCGTCACTTTACGAACGTCGGTGTTGCTCTTCCGAGGCGTCACCTTCGCAATCACTCGTCAATCGGCGTCGGGATGGTTCGGTTTTGGGTCTCACAACTCGCGGGTACACACGACGGATGGTCGCGGGCCGCGGCGGGACCAAACAGCTCTACGGGGTCCGGCCCGCTCCCATTCAAGGAAGACAAGCTGCCGGCAACAGAACCCTCGCTCGCGCGTCGGGCTCGTCAACGCGGCGCCCCAGAAACCTCTCCGTGCCGCCGGGCGTCCATTCAAAACAGCGGGCTCGATCCCCGAGGGGTGACGGCTTCAAAGAGGAGTCGTCGCGGGAATCGAGACCCGCGTCCGCTCGGGTTCTCCCCGATTCAATCGCGGCCGAAGCGATAGTGCGGAACCGTGTCAGCGGCAGCGATAGTGCGGAACCGTGTCAGCAGCTACAATATCGCTGACTTACGGAGGTTCACCATGACCATGACAGCGCATTTCGATGGGCAGGTTTTCGTTCCGGATCGCCCGGTCGAGCTTCCCGTGGGACGAAGGGTCCGCGTGGAAGTCGAGCCGTTGAACGAATTCGACGACGACCTCGATCCGCCTGGAACCGATGGCGACCCGCAGCCCAACGATCCCGAATCGATCGCGCGTTGGATCGCGGAGTCGCGCTCGATCCCTGCTGCATACATCACGCCTGAGGAAGAGGCCGCTTGGATTGCGTATAGGAAAGCGCAGCACGTACTGCACGAATCCAAGATGGAAGCTCTGCTCAACAGACTCAATGAGACCGCGACATGAGACGCACCCGTCGTCTCGTCCGATTCGGACTTGAAACGGGTGCCGGGATTATCCGTCGAGAACTGGGCGACTACCTGAGGTCGCGCTCCCACACCGGGAAGCGGCCCTGCTCCTTGAAGTAACGCGAATAGAAATTGATGAGGGTCGGGGCGTCCGTTGGGCACTGGGCACAGATCGACGTCACGCTCCCTTCCGTCATCTCCTGGCTCGCTTCGTTCAAGAGGGCGAGCCCCGCCGGCAAGGCGTGCTCCGGCTTCGACACCACGTAACTGAAGAGACCGTTGACGCGCTTGGTGTTGAACCCCTCGGTGCCGAAGGCTCCCATCCGGAAGCACGGCGCGAGCGGGTCGACCTTTTTCGCGTCGGCCCAGGTACTGGATTCGAGCCCGATGCCGATCGCGATGGGAGCCCCGCCACCGCGTTCCTCCATGACCAGATACGCCTCGACGGGGAAGTACGGGTTCGAGAAGTAGTAGGCCTCCATCTTATCCAGCGGAATGCGGATGAGCCCGCGACCCATCTCGGCGAGTGCCGGCAAATCACTGGGCTGGAGTCGGCGGAGCGGCAAGCCGCCCCGACTCGCAATCGTCGGCAAGTCGAGCGGCGAGGTTACGTAGTTCACGATGTCGCGGGCTTTGTTGAACCCGTTTGATTCCAGGAAGCCGAGAACGCCGACCCAATCTTGCCGATAGGCGGCGAACACTTTCGACAGGCCGCGTTCGCGGGCGGCATGAAGCGCGGCCTCGAATAGCGGCACGGCCAAAGCCTCAAACCCCTTCTTACACCACGGGTAGCTGATCCGACCCTGGCTGGGTTCGAGCGTGCAGTATCCGACGACCTGTTCCCCTTCCTCGGCATAGAAGCGAGTGGTGGGATCGAAGCCGCGGGCCCGGGAACGGCGCTTCACGTCGTCTTCGGAAGCGGGCTTGAAACCGGGTAGCGCGAAGGCGACCGAATTGAACAGCGCCGCTTGAGTGCGCTCGTCGCCAAGTTGGAAGTTGCGGATGTTCACGAGTCGGAACCACTCTCGGAATGCAGGCGGGAGTCGGTCTCTGCGATGTTACCACACGGTGCCGCGGCGGACAACCGACTCCGTGCGTTCTCATCGCATGGCCGTTCCGCGCGGGGCCGCGTAAGCCTATCGGGAACCTTCACCTCGGACGAGCGAGCCTCATGGATTCCGCACCGACTGCCGCTTCGCTTCCGTTCGCGCGACTGGCCGGCGTCGGCGCGGTGGTCTTCTTCGCGAACGCGGCCTTGCTCGTGTTGCAACTCGTCGCCAGCCGCCTGCTCGCACCGTTCATCGGCTCCGATCTCTACACCTGGACCTCGATCATCGGCGTCTTCCTCACCGGGATCGCGTTGGGGAACGCGTACGGTGGCAAGCTCGCGGACCGCTATCCTTCGCCGAAAACGCTGGCAGCCGTGCTGCTCGCCGGGGCCGCCGCCGCCGTCTGGATGGCCCTCGCACCCGACCTGTTCCACGTCTTTTATCGTGCGGTCCCGCTCGGTCCACGCATCCCGCTGCTCTCGCTCATTCTCTGCCTGCCGGCGGGGTTCGTGCTCAGTCTGCTCACGCCGCTGTCGATCAAGCTCGGGCTGCCCGATGTGGCCAGCACCGGCCGCGTCGCGGGAATGATCTTTGCCCTGAGTACGCTGGGCTGCCTGCTCGGAAACTACGTGACGGGGTTCTACCTCGTCCCCGAATACACCATCAACACGCTGGTCTACTTCGCGGCCGGCTCGCTCTTCGCGTTGGCGGTCGTCGTGTTCGTCGTGCTGAACGCGACCCCGCCGAGCCCTCCGGTCGCCGACGCTCCCGACTCACCCGATCCCGCGAACCCCTTCGCCTTCGACAACATTCAGCAGGCGTTCGCGGTGGTGTTCCTCGCCAGTTTCTGCGGGATGACGTTGGAGCTGGCGGCGTCGCGCGTCATCGCCGAGCAACTGGGCGTCTCGCTCTTCACCTGGACGGGAATCATCGGCGTGATGCTC
>JAYTUG010000369.1:0-5679 GCA_043744695.1 Gemmataceae bacterium | reverse complement strand
GACCGGGAAAGCACATCGTGCGCATCGGCGAAGACGTGGCCAAGGGAAGCGAAGTACTCTCAACCGGTCGGCAACTTCGCCCGCAAGATGTGGGATTGCTCGCTTCCATCGGCATCGCCTCGGTCGCCGTCGTGCGTCGACCGCGGGTCGCGATTCTCGTGACGGGCGATGAACTGCTGCCGCCCGGTTCCACGTCCGAAGGGTTTCGCATCGTCGATAGCAACTCGCCGATGCTGGCCGCACTCGTGGCCCGCGATGGCGGAGTCTGCCTCCCCATCTCGTATGTAGCGGATCGGTTTGACGCCGTGTGCGATGCCGTCCGCTTCGCCGATGCCGACGTGATTCTCGTATCGGGCGGGTCGAGTGTGGGAACCGAAGATCACGCGCCGCGTGCGGTGGCAAGCCTCGGCGAACTCGCCGTTCACGGTATCGCACTGCGGCCCGCAGGCCCCACGGGCATCGGCTTCCTTTCATCGCGCGTCGTGTTTCTACTTCCCGGCAATCCCGTGTCGTGCCTCTGCGCCTACGACCTGTTCGCGGGCCGCGCCGTTCGGCGACTCGGTGGCCGAAGTCGAGAGATGCCCTACCGCACGATCGCGCTTCTCTTGGCGACCGCGATTCCCTCAGTCGTTGGCCGCGTCGACTCCGTCCGCGTCAAGGTGACCAACGGATCGCTGGAACCGTTGGCCTCGGGCGGAGCATCGAACCTCAGTAGCACCGTCGTGGCCGACGGCTTCATTCTGATCGGACCCGAACGAGCAAGTCTGGAAGCCGGAGAATTGGTTCGCGCGTTCTTGTACGACCCGAATTTCGCGATGGAACCGACCGGGCCGAACCTCGGTTAATCCTCACCCCAACTTCACTCGTGCTACCTTTCGGCCCAGGCGCACCACGAGGCCATCCGCTACCGGTACGGTGGCCTTCGCGTCGGCAGGCTTCGCGCGGTCCGGGCCAAAGTTGAACGCACCTTCCTCGATCTTGCGGCGAGCTTCGCCGTTGCTCGCCGCAAACTTTGCCAGCACGATCAGTTTCACGGCCGCAATCGCACCATCGATCAGGTCCGTCGACGGGATCACCACCTCGGCCATGTCGTCGGGGTCGCCCTTGTCCTCGAACTGTTTCTTCCACTCGGCGAGTACTTCGTCCGCGCCGGGCTGTCCGTGGTAGAAGCGCACGACATCCGCGCCGAGGAGTTTCTTCGCTTCGTTCGGTTTGCCGAGGATGATGCCGTCGATTTCGCCCGGCGTGCGATCGGTGAGCAGCGCGAACCACTCGCGCATGAGGCCGTCCGGGATGCGCATCGTTTTGCCGAACTGATCCTTCGCGGGTTCGTTCAGGCCGATGTAGTTGCCGGCGGTTTTGCCCATCTTCTTCTCGCCGTCCGTGCCGCGGAGGATCGGCATCGTCATGCAGATTTGCGGCTCCTGGCCAGCGGTGCGTTGCAGGTCGCGGCCGACCATCAGGTTGAAGAGTTGCTCCGTGCCGCCGAGTTCGACATCGGCGTGGATCTCGACCGAGTCGTGCCCCTGCATGAGCGGATAGAGGCACTCGTGGAGGTAGATCGGCGTGCCGGCCTTGACGCGATTACTGAAGTCGTCGCGTTCGAGCATGCGCTGCACGGTCATGTGGCCGAGGAGGCGGAGCATGTCGCCGAAGCCGAACTGATCGAACCACCTCCCGTTGGGCCGCACCTCGGCTCGGGAAACGTCGACGACCTTCGCGATCTGTTCGAGGTAGGTCTTGGCGTTCTTGTCGATCTGTTCGAGGGTCAGGCTTTTGCGGGATTCGTCGCGGCCGGAGGGGTCGCCGACGCGGGCCGTGGCGGTGCCGATAATGAGTACGGCGGTATGGCCGAGTTCCTGGAATTGTTTGAGCTTGCGCAGCGGCACGGTGTGGCCGAGGTGGACGTCGAAGCCGGTGGGGTCGATGCCGTACTTGATGCGCAGCGGCTTGCCAGTGGCGAAGCTGCGTTCGAGTTTCTTGCGGAGTTCGTCGAGTTTCTCGACGTGCGCGGCACCGCGGGTCAGGATCGCGAGTTGTTCGTCGACGGGAAGGAACGGCATGCGAAAACCTTGTTTGGTGAACGCGGAGGCACCGGCGATGCCGCGCTCCGCTCCGAGGACTGCGCGTCGCGGCTAAACTTAATTATGGAACTGGAAGCGGCCGACGGCTTCGAATGCATTCTGATAGTGGTGGACGACGGGTTCGCGGGCGGTGGGCGGCCAACTCAGGATGAGGACATCGAAGCGGACGCTCACGCCTTCGAGGAGTCGCTTGCGGGCGAGGAATCGCACGGCCGCGTTCGTGATCTGCCTCTGTTTTTGGAGGTCGACGGAGGCCGTCGTGCGTTCGAGATTGGTGCTAGCAGTGGAACGAACCTCGACGATGACGATGGTTTGGCCGTCGAGCGCGATGATGTCGAGTTCGCCGGCAGGATCGGCGACGTTCGCGGCGAGGATGCGGTAGCCGAGTTTGCGGAGGAAGCGAGCCGCGGCCCGTTCGCTGCGGCGGCCAAACCAGCGCCGCCACCACGGCCAACGCGAGAAATTGGTGTTTGTGAACATGATCATTTAGCGGCGGGCTTGCCCGCCGTGGACTTTGGTATCCGGACGGCGGGCAAGCCCGCCGCTAAATGAAAGTCTACTTCTTCTTGGCGGCCAGGGCCTCGGCCTCGCGCTTGGCCTTCTTCTTGGTGGCCGACTTGCTCACTTCGCCCTCGGCCGTCTTCTTGGCGGCCACTTCCTGAGCCGCCTTCGCGGCAGCTTCCGCCGAAGACTTCAGATCGGCGTCGATCTTGTGCTGGCGCTTCGCGTCGTCCTTGATCTTCGTCGCCTTGCCCACGCGATCGCGGAGGTAGTACAGCTTCGCCCGGCGAACCGAGCCCGCCTTCTTGATCACGATCTTCGCGATGCGCGGCGAATGGATCGGGAAGATGCGCTCGACGCCTTCGCCTTGAACCAAGCGGCGAACCGTGACGGTCTCGCTCACACTGGCGTTCTGGCGGGCGATCACGTCGCCCTCGAAAATCTGAACGCGTTCCTTGACACCGTCGAGAATCCGCTGGTGGACCTCGATGCGGTCGCCAATGCGGAAGTCGGGGACATCGGCTTTACGCTGTGACTTCTCGACGATTTGGAGCGGGGCGGCTTTCATGGCTGGTTCCTATTTTCCCCCGCGGTCCCCTTCGGGCCGCGGCTAAATTTTTGTTCCTGTCGCCACTTCGCGATGGCCTGGTGATTGCCGCTCAGGAGGATGTCCGGAACTTCGAGGCCGCGAAACACCCGAGGCCGGGTGAAGTGCGGATATTCGAGTTGGCCTTCCTCGCTGTGCGATTCGTCCGCGGCACTTTGCAGGTCGCCCAACACGCCGGGAATGAGCCGCAGCGTCGCATCGATCACGACCATCGCCGGAACTTCACCACCGTTACAGATGAAGTCGCCGACGGAAATTTCCCACGGCTGCAGAGTCTGGCGGATTCGGTCGTCGAACCCTTCGTATCGGCCGCAGAGCAGAATCAATCGCGGCTCGGCTGCCAGCTTCTCGACTGTCCGTTGTGTGAGTCGCTCGCCGGACGGGGTGAGCATCACCACTTTGCCGGGAACTTCCGACTTGGCTTGAACCGCCTCGACGCAGTCGAGAATCGGTTGAGCCATCAGCACCATTCCGGGGCCGCCGCCGAACGGGCGGTCGTCCACTTTCTGGTGCTTGTCCTGGGCCCACTCGCGGATGTTCCAGGGGTGAACTTCGATCAACCCAGCCCGGATCGCGTCGTCGAGGAGGCTCTGGCCGAGATAGCTCTCGAAGATCGCGGGGAACAGGGTCAGGACATCGAACCGGATGGTGGCCACGGGGCACCGGTTACTTGGCGGCTTCGGCCGCGGACTTCGCCACGTCTTCGGCGGCCTTCGTCGCCGATTCCGCTTCGAGCACTTCGCAGCGCTTCATGTGCTTCTTGAAGATCGCTTCGCAGTGCTCGGAAGCAATGGCACCCACGCTCTTCCAGTACTTGATGCGTGCCGGGAGCAGCGTGATGCCCTTCACGGGGTCGGGCACGTGCGGGTCGTAGGTGCCCAGCTCTTCAATGGCCCGGCCATCGCGCGGTTGGCGGTGATCGATCGCCACGATACGGTAATAGTGCCGGTGGGTGCGGCCCATCTGCTTCATCCGAATTCGAACAGCCACGGCAAATGCCCTCAAACAGCCTGATTCGTAGTGGAACCATCTAATATAGTTACGGAGTGAAACAGCGACCACCCGCACGCATGGGGAATTTGCAAGGGAATTGCGGAATGAGAACTTCGAGCCTGCCTCCTCCGAGATCCCATGTGGAGGTGTTGAGCCCCGCCGAGATTCGCGATCTGGTGTCGCGGGGCTATCGATTCGTGCGATTCGAGCGCTGCACGTCGTTTCTCATCGCCACGATCCGTCACGAGTCGCGCGTCTACCTCACCGAGAACTGGCAGGACCGCTTCCTCCGCAGTCTCGGGTACAGCTTGCTTTCACTTCTCCTGGGACCGTGGGGCGTACCGTGGGGTGTCTTCCTAACGGCTCGATCTCTTTGGACCAACCTGACGGGCGGCATCGATGCCACCGATGAGATCTTGGCGTCGCTCGCCGAGCCGAGTCAGGACGGGTAGGAATTGCCTCAAATTTATGGCCTTTGTGCAATTTGACGAATCGCGGAAAAAAACCGGCTGTGACGGTTGCACGGGCGAAACGCATGACCTAGGTACTTGGTGTTCCTGCTCGATGGCCTCTGGGTACGAGCGAAACAAAACACCGGAACTTTCCGGAACACCTCAGTCATCTCCTGGGATACCAGGAGCGGAGAAAGACGATGCGCAACTTCACGAAGAGCCTGGTCAATTTCATCAAGAAGGAAGACGGCCCGACCGCGGTTGAGTACGCCGTGATGCTGGCCCTGATCGTCGTGGTCTGCATCGCAGCCATTACGACTCTCGGTTCGAACGCGAACAGCACGTTCAGCTACGTCGGCTCCACGATCAAGCCGCCAGCCGCTACGGGCACCTGAGCGAAGTTTCCAGTCTCGAAACGAAAGCCAAGTTTCCCCGCGATGCCCTCGCGGGGTTTTTTCGTTGTTGGCGCTCCGCAATGGTGATGTCGGAATTCCCGACTTCGACAGAAATCTTCTGCCGGAATTGTCGGCAAAATCGGTGCGGTCGACGCGGATCGGTCTAAGGTTTCGCATCGAGAAGGCAGAAACCACCCGCACTGACCATCTCGAACCGTTCGCGATCCCCCGACAGTCACGCCATTGCCACCTGCCCAACCCAGTCTCCAAGAAAGAGATGCCCATGCCCACTGCAAGGAAACTGTTCCTGAACTTCATCAAGAAGGAAGACGGCCCCACCGCGGTGGAGTACGCCGTGATGCTGGCCCTGATCGTCGTAGTGTGCATTGCCGCCATCACGACTCTGGGCTCGAACGCGAACAGCACGTTCTCATTCGTGGGCTCGACGATTCAGCCGCCCGCGAGTGCTTCGTAGCTGATTGCGTTCGACCATTCGCCTCCGCTGCGCAGCTCGATCGGCATCGCCGCGGAGTCTTCGTTCCGCCATTTGGGTGCGGTACACGGTTTGTAAGGGGAAGGCGACACACGAGGATTTCCCGTGGAACGGAGCCAAGATCCTGGTGGAAAAGTTCAAGGCGGTGATCAGA
>JAYTUG010000368.1:0-22029 GCA_043744695.1 Gemmataceae bacterium | reverse complement strand
AGGGTCAGCGGCTTGCCTCTGGGCAATTTGAACGACGACTTGTGAAATGGAGACCAGATCAGTGGATGAAGTCCCTGTGGATCGCGGTTCGTTGGGGGAAAGAGATCGAGGATGAGTAGATGGATTTCGTCGTCGATGAACGCGGCCGCCTTGTCGACAAATTTGCGAACGGCTTTCCGGCTCGACTTGTTCCCCGGGAACACGATTTCGATCATCGCGACGACGCGGTCGCCGGTAACATGTCGAACGGCGATCCATCTCGATCGGCGCTTTGGCTTACGCTCGTGCTCCGCCCGGTCTCGGAAGCGAACCTTCGGCGCGACTGTGGCCGATGCCGTGCCGCCGCTCCGAGAACTTCCCATCGACGTGCTTTTCTTCTGAAGCGCAAGGACGTCGGGAATGCCGGGACCGGCATCCTGCTCAGCCATGGCATAGTACTCACCCGGCAGCACGCCGTCGTTCAGCACGTGCTTGATCCGCGAGATCCATTCGAGGTGGAAATCGTGAAACACGCCATCCTCCACTTTCGTCCAGTCATGTATCGGCATTCGAGTCTCCCTACGGCCTCCGGATCGCTTCATCCGATTCGAGCAGACCATCGCGAATCTTGACGAGTCGCGTGCCGTACTGGGCGCCGCTGGGATCGTGCGTGACCATCACGACGGCGCGCTTGCCGGGCTCGGGAAGCTTGCCGAGCAGCGTGAGAATCTCGCGGCTCGTGGCGGTATCGAGGTTGCCGGTCGGTTCGTCGCAGAGCACGGCTTCGGGGTCGGCGATGAGCGCCCGGGCCACGGCGACCCGCTGCATCTCGCCGCCGGACATCTCATCCGGGAAGTGATCGCTGCGGTGGGTCATGTTCACCTTATCGAGGCATTCGCAGGCGCGAAGGAGTGCGGTTCGCCGCGAGGTTCCACCCAGCAACAGCGGCAGCGCCACGTTCTCGGCAGCCGTGAGCGTGGGGAGCAGATTAAACGCCTGGAAGATGAATCCGATGCGATCGCGGCGCAGCAGCGACCGCTGCCGATCCGAAAGCGTTTGCAGATCCTGACCCTGGAACACGGCTCGGCCGCCGGAGGGAGTATCGAGTGCGCCCATGAGGTGCATGAGCGTCGATTTGCCGGAACCCGACGGCCCCATGATGGTGACGAACTCGCCGCTGTTGATGGTGAGCGACACGCCGCGCACGGCGTTCACGGTCCGCCGGCCCTGGATGTAGGTCTTGGTGGCGTCGATGAGTTCGAGCATGGGTTACGGGTGTCCCGTGAGTTGATCGAGGGCGTCGTAGATTTGCGCGAGAATCGCTGGAGCCAATGTTCCAATCCGACTCAGGAATCGCCGACGATCAGTCGCTCGCAGTTGAAAGACCATTGCGTATGAATCGAGAGGTAGTCCATTGGCGGGATCGGCGGGAATGAACACGACACCCGGGAATCGATTTCCTAGAGGTGTGGTAGTCAGAGGTATTGCAAGTATCAATGGGCTTCGCAAGGGACCTCCATCATCTTGAAGGACAATGCTCGGGCGCTCGCCAGCTTGTTCGCGACCATCCAATTGGGGATATTTCACCCAGTAGATGTCACCCGGTTGCACGGTTTTGCTCCTCCTTCTCCCACTCGTCGATCATGGCCCAGGCTTCGTCACCGATTTGTTCCCATCCTGCGAATTCGGCAGCCTCTTCTGGGGTGAACTCCAGTTGTCTCGGCTTCACTTCAACCTCGGTTCCCTCGGGGAGAACCGTTGGCTGCTCGAAAACGACGACGCCTCCTCGGATGGTTCCCCGAATACACGGTGATGCTGGAGACATTTGACACCTCCATTATTGCTTGACCTGTATTGTCATCCACATCGTAAGCGGACACCATAAGGCAAAGCGTGCGAAATCCACACTTCCTGTGGGTGGACATAGCTCCATTGAGTGCGCTTCAACTCCGACAAAACCAACAACAGCCGCCAAGACCAACTTGCGGTACGCCATCTCAGCGACCATCCAGCGATTCAACAGAGTTGCTCCACTCGCCCTTACGTATGCAACTTCCGGTAACGGATGCGGTGCGGTTGGTCGGCCTCCGCGCCGAGGCGGGCGTGCTTCTGCTCTTCGTACACCCGGAAGTTCCCTTCGCACCAGACCACCTTGCTATCGCCCTCGAAAGCCAGGATGTGCGTCGCGATGCGGTCCAGGAACCAGCGATCGTGACTAATCACTACCGCACAGCCGGAGAAGTTGATGAGCGCTTCCTCCAGTGCCCGCAACGTATCCACGTCGAGGTCGTTCGTCGGTTCGTCTAAGAGCAGTAAGTTGCCTCCGGAGCGGAGCAACTTGGCGAGGTGGATGCGATTGCGTTCGCCGCCGGAACAAGTCCCGACGAGCTTCTGTTGATCCGTTCCTTTGAAGTTGAAGCGGGCACAGTAGCCGCGGCTAGCGACCTTTTGCTTGCCGAGCATGATGTAATCGGTGCCCCCGGTGATCTCCTCGAACACTGAGTTCGTGGCGACGAGGGCATCGCGATTCTGATCGACGTGGGCCGGCTTCACGGTCGGCCCCACGGTGAGCTTGCCGCCGGTGGGCTGCTCGGTGCCGGTGATCATCTTGAAGAGCGTGGTCTTGCCGGCACCGTTGGGCCCGATGATGCCGACGATGCCGCCCTTGGGCAGGTTGAAATCCATGCCTTCGAAGAGCAGGTTGTCGCCGAAGGCTTTCGATACTCCCTCGGCCCGCACCACGAGTTCGCCCAGCGGCGGCCCCGGCGGAATCTGGATCGTCAGTTCCTTCTCGTCTTCGTCGTATTGCTGCTCCTGCATCTTCTCGATGGCGGCGAGGCGAGCCTTGCTCTTCGCGACGCGGGCGCGAGGGGCCATCTTGGCCCACTCGAGTTCGCGGGCGAGAGCCTTCTGCTGAGCGGATTCCTGCTTTTCTTCCACTCGGAGGCGAGCTTGCTTCTGTTCGAGCCAGCCGGTGTAGTTGCCGGACCAAGGGTAACCGCGGCCCCGATCGAGTTCGAGGATCCACTTCGCGACGTTGTCCAGGAAGTAGCGATCGTGCGTGACCGCGACGACGGCACCGGGATACTTCGCGAGGTGGTGTTCGAGCCACTCCACACTCTCGGCATCGAGGTGATTCGTCGGTTCGTCCAGAAGCAGCAAGTCGTACCGCTGAAGCAGTGCCTTACAAAGTGCAACGCGACGGCGTTCGCCGCCGGAGAGTTGCTCGACGGGCGAGTCCGGTGGGGGCAGACGCATCGCGTCCATCGCCATTTCGAGATGCCGATCCAGGTTGTACGCATCGGTTTCGTCGATCCTGGTCTGAACGCGCTCCATCTCGTTGGAAAGCTTCTCGAAGTCGGCGTCGGGGTCGCCCATCTTCTCGCCGATGTCTTCCTGTTTTTTCAAGAGTGCCCGGATGTGCGCGACGGATTCCTCCACGTTTTCCAGCACGGTCTTGCCGGGCGTGAGGTGCGGTTCCTGCGGCACGTAGCCCACCGTGGCACCCTTATCGGCCCACGCTTCGCCCATGAACTCCTTGTCTTCCCCCGCCATGATCTTGAGCAGCGTCGATTTGCCCGCGCCGTTCGACCCCAGCACGCCGATCTTGGCACCGGGATAGAAGTTCAGGTTGATGTCTTTGAGGATCTCCCGCTTCCCATAGTGCTTGGTCAGGTGCGAGATGTTGAAGATGTACTTTTCGCCCATTCGTCCCTCGGGTGAACAGAGCCATGTGTCGTGAAGTGATTTTAGTGGGAAGTGCGCGAGATGGAGCGCGAGTTATTCCGGCTCGCCGATCTTCGCATCCTTGATGCGGAAGAGAAAGTCTTCCGGGTTGTCGCGATTGAGGACGAGCGTACCGGTGATTTTCGCGAGACCGCGCTTCGCGGTCGTCCGAAGTCCCTTCGCCAGTTCAACACTTATCAAGCCGGTCGGCTCGGGCGTTTCGCAGAACCAGCACCCCACCGGATACTCCAACAGGAGGAAGCCGCCGAACTCTTTCGCGTCGCCGAGTTGCTGGATGAACCCGTAGATCACGACCGCCTTGCCGTCGAGTTTCTCCAGGTGCGCGGGGAAGGCTGGCTTCGCCTTGGCGTCGATGGTCGTCTCCGCGATCAAGCCCCAGGGAAGCGGGTTCGCGTCGTCCGCCTTGATTGGCGGCAAGCTCGACAAATCGAACTTGCGAAGCAGTGGCCGTGCCGAGCGGGCAACGAACGTGCCCTTGTGCAGTTCGTGGTCGGGCTTCTTCGCGATCTCGTCCGCGGCCGTGCGGTTAAGCTGACGGCGCGCGCGGAGGTCGAGCGCCCCCATGTTGAACTCGGCGACGCACCCATCGAGGATGGCGGCGGCGGTTCGCACATCGCCGTGAGCGTTGGCGATTTCGGCGAGTTGCCAAAGCAGGCGGCCATCCGCGGGAAGTGCGAGCGCGAGATACTGCACGATCGCAGCCGCATTTGCGGGCAGTTTCTTGAACTCCGCCGCCGCGATCCTGCCGGCTTCCGGCTTCCCCGATTCGCCGATGTACTTCATCCCGAACAGATCGTCGACCGATTCCGGCTTCACCGCCTTGCCTTCTTTTTGCCGTAGTCGCACGAGCTTGAGGTGGTATTCTTCGAACGTCTTCAACTTCTCGGGGGCGAGTCGTACGGCCTCTTCGAACGCGCTCGCGGCTTGCTCCAGGTCGCCGGAGAGTTGCCACGCCGTTCCGAGATTGGACGCGATGCGGAAGTGATCCTGGTGCTTGCGAGAAGCAGCGCGGAGCACCTCGACGGCGCGGTCGCCTTTGCCCAAACGAATGTTCAGGGCACTGAGATCGGCCTGTTCGTCGGCGGTGAGTTCATGCCGTTTCGCTTCGAGTTTCGCGGCAGCAGCCAGGTATTGTTCTCGCAGCGGCGATTGCGGTGCGTCCTTCGGCCGCTCGATTCCCGCCGCCCGCAGCGAACGATGATCGACGAGGAAACCGCTCCACTTACTGGGCAGTTCCGCGAACGATTCCCCGGAGTAGTGCAGTCCGGCGAACGCATTACCGGTGAAAAGAAGAGTTGCCGCGAATGCGAAGAAGCGGGCGGGACGCCCGCGCTCCCAGGTGTTCATTCCTTGATTCCCCAGACCTGCACGCCGAAGCCGTTGAGGTCGATGTCTTCGCCTTTCTCGGCGTCGTTGGGGCCGCCGCGGTCGATCGAGAGGCGCAGATACGACCAGAAACTCGTCTTCTCGCCTTGCATATCGAACCCGGCCGCGTCCACATCTGCTTCGAGCAACCAGCGCCAGGCGCGACGCTCTTCGCGGCCCGCGTCGCTCGCTTCTTCTTGCCAGCCCTTCATCACCCGCGAGATGTGCTGGACCGATACCTTCCACGCCTTCGCGTCGAGAATGTTCAGCTTGAGTTCGTCCGGTCCGGGTTCGAGGGTCGCGCCCGGAACGGCTTTCAACGCCTCGAACAACTTGTGTTCGAGGAACGAGCAACGCCACGGCGACCAGAGGTAAAACGTAACGCAAGGCGTTTCCATCGCCAACCCGAACAGTTCGACGCGCATAGCCTCGGACTCCGCTGTTTCCACTTCCCATAACTCACTACGATCACACTGTGAACTGTAGTGTCCGGCGAAGGTCTGGGGAAGGTGGGAGTCACGATGGCGCGGTTCGTGCGGACAAGGCTGTCCGGGATGATGTTCCTCTTCTTCTTCGGCATCGGCGCGTGGGTCGTCACGCTCTCCACCTACCTCATGTCCGCGCCCATCAACGGCGGGCTCTACTTCACCACCGTCGAACTCGGATGGATCTACTCCGCTTCCGCCCTCGGCGGGATGATCGCCCCGCTCACCATCGGCATCCTCACCGATCGCCTCTTTCGCGCCGAACGCGTACTCGGCGCGGCGAGCCTGCTCTCCGCCGTTCTCCTACTCGCCGCTGGCCTGGTGTGCGACGAAGCCCAACCGCGAATGAACGCGGCGTATCTCGAATCGGCGGCCTCGTGCGTCGTCGATGGCCGACCCGCCTTGGAACAACTCGATCGGCGACACGACCTCCACGACCCGCGCGAAATCGAGTTCCGCAATCGCGTTCGGGCCGCGCTCGATCCCGTGAGCGAAGACCTGGCCGTTCGCCGCATCGCCGCGGAAACCTTCTGGCCGCTCTTCGCCCTAATGTTCGGCTACAGCCTCTGCATGCAACTCTGCCTCACGCTCACCACGGTGATCGGATTGCGAAACGTCCTCGATCCGGCCCACGATTTCAGCCGCATTCGGCTCTTCGGCACGGTCGGTTGGATCGCCTCGGGAATCGCGATGGAAGCATTCTTTCGCCCGGCTACCACGGACGTCTTCTACGTCGGGGCCGCGGGAACCGCACTCATCGGGCTGTACGCGTTCACTCTCCCCGCCACGCGGCCAATGGGAACCGGTCGCTCCGCGTTCGATGCCTTCGGGCTCCCGGCACTCCGGCTGTTCAAGGACCGCTCGTTCGTCGTCTTCTTCGTGGTCGCCTTCATCGCCACGGCCATGAACCAGTTCTACGTCGTCTATGCTCACCGCTACCTGAAGGATCACGACGTGCCGGCTCCGGCGCTGGTGATGACTATCGCGCAGGTGGTGGAAGTGGGCTGCATGTTCGCGCTGCCGTACCTGCGGCCGAAGGACTGGATGAAGCCGCTGATGCTCTTCGGCCTCGCCGGGTACGCGCTCCGCTGCGTCGTGCTGGCCAATGGGTGGACTCCAGCGGTGATCGCGCTCGGCGTGCCAATGCACGGCTGGGGCTATACCTTCTTCTTCCTTGTGGCGGCAACGTATCTCGATCGCGAAGCTCCGCCCCATTTGCGAGGCAGCGCCCAGGGTATCATCACGTTCGTATCCAGCGGCATCGGCGTACTGGTCGGGAACATGTTCTCGGCTGCCGTGGTCGATCGCTATCGCCAGGGCACGATCATCGACTGGGCGCCGGTTTGGGAAGTGCCGCTCGTGGTCTGTTCGGTCGCGTTGATTGCCTTCGCGGTGCTGTTTCAACCGCCGCCGCCGCGTGAAGCCCACCCCTAACGATGGGTGAGCTTGGAGTGGCTCATGGCTCGCTTCTTCAAGTATAAGTCGATCGCGGAACTCGAAGCCGAGAACGCACGGCTCGACATCGCTCTGCGCTTTTCTAACGATCTCGCGCCGCTCTTCCAACCGCTGACCATCGGCACGCGCAGCGTCGGGAACCGCTGGTGCGTGCATCCGATGGAAGGTTGCGATGGCGAACTCGACGGAAGTCCCGGCGACCTCACGTTTCGCCGCTATCGGCGGTTCGGCGACGGCGGCGCGAAGATGATTTGGGGCGAAGCCTGCGCCGTGACCGACGAAGGCCGCGCGAACCCACGGCAGATCCTGCTCAACGCAAACACGAAGGCCGACTTCGCGCGGCTGGTCGCCGAGTGTCGGGCGGCCCACCGCGCCGCGAATGAGGTCGACTGCAACCTGCTCATCGGCCTGCAACTCACGCACTCGGGGCGTTACAGTTACCGCCGCCCCTTGATCGCGACGCACGATCCGCTCGTCGTCGGCCGCTACAAGGTGACCACCAACACGCCACTTATCAGCGACGACGAGTTGAAGCGACTCGTCGAGGACTACGTCGCGGCCGCAAAGCTCGCGGTCGAAGTCGGGTTCGACTTCCTCGACGTGAAGCAATGCCACCGGTACCTACTCAACGAGTTGCTCGGCGCACGAAACCGCCCCGGCCCTTACGGAGGCAGCTTCGAGAACCGCACTCGCTTGGCTCGCGAAATCTTCCAGGCCATCCGCGCCGCCGTTCCATCGCACATCATCCTGGCCACGCGTCTCAACGTCTTCGACGGCATCCCGTTCACCGACGCCGGCGAGCCCGTTCCCCACTCGCTTCCTCTTGCGAACGGCTGGGGGATGTCCGAGTACGATCCACTCCAGCCGGACCTCGCCGAACCGCTCGCGTGGGTCGCGGAGATGCGCACGCTCGGCGTGCAACTCGTGAACGTGACGATGGGCAATCCTTACGCGCAGCCGCATTTCGGCAGGCCGTTCGAGACGCCGCCGCCGGATGGCTACGAATCGCCCGAGCATCCGCTCATCGGCGTGAATCGCCACTTCCGCGCGACGGAACTCGTTCAACGGTCGCAACCCGATCTCGCGGTCGTCGGCACGGGGTACAGTTACTTGCAGGAGTTTCTTCCGCAGGCCGCAGCGGCCAACGTGAGTGACAACCGAGTGTCACTGGTCGGCGTCGGCCGGGCCAGCCTGTCGCAGCCGGACTGGGTGAGGCAGCTCCGCGATCGCGGCACGCTCGACCGCAATCGCATCTGCCGCACCTTCAGCTACTGCACGGCACTGATGCGTGCGAAGGACCACCCACTCGGCCAATACCCCACCGGCTGCCCACCCTTCGACAAAGAGGCCTACGGCGACGTGTGGAAGGAAGTGCAAGAGTTGAGAAGGAAGTGACCCCCCGGCCTCGCGTTTTTCCGTTTCTTGAAATGGCTCGCCTCGTCCGACGTTCCAACGGCACGGCGGGTCAAGCAAAAGGTCGGTTGACTCAGCAATCACTCCGCCATCAGTGCCTGTAGAGCCACGTTGTTCAGCGCCGGGTCTAGGACGGCCAACAATGCCTCGCGAATCTCCGTCGCCTCGGCGAGCGGCTTCCCATCTTTCTGAACCCGCAAATCTCCGGCAATCGCCTTCTGAACCAAAGCCTCCAAGATCGCGGCGCGATCCCGCGTACCGTCCAGCAGCGGAATCAGCCGCAGGTCGAGGTCGGTGAGCTTCACCAACTCGTGCCGGCGATTGGCCACGCTCGCGGCGCCGAGTACCACCCGTTCCCGCGCCGAGTCGATGACCCTCGGCTTATCACCCACCACACGTGAAACTTGAATCGACACCGCGTGAAGTTCGATCAGGTCGGACGAGATGTAGGTGTTCACGAGGCCGAGCGAGAGGGTCTTGACGTCTTCCTCGGCGACCGCCGGATCGTTCGGATTGCCGCCGAGCAGTTTGCGGGCTTCCTGGCGAAGTTCCTCGAAGGGAATGGTCGAAGGCCAGCGTTGGTTCATTAACTGCATCGACGCCTTCAACAGGGGTCGGTTCGTCGAGAGCGTCATCCCGCTGCGCGTCTGGTACTGTTCGGGTTCCTCGTTGGAGATGTTCGGCTCCGTTTTGCCTGCTGGCTTTCCGTTTGAAATCACGTGCAAGTTACGCAGGCTGCTCGGCTCGATCGTCCAGTTCGGAACGGATTTCTCCGGCACGAGCAGCGTCTCGCGGAACATGCGGTTGCGCAGGAAATCCATGTACTGCTCGGTCTGAATCTGGTCGGGTGCCAGCGTCTTGAGCGTCTTCTGCACTTCGGGGCCGAAGTTGCCGGTGACCATCGTGGGAAGTCGGGCTTCGCCCAAATAGCGAAGGCCGTGCGTGCGCGCCATCGCGATAAACTGGTGGAAGTAAAGCGGGTCGTTCACCTGCTCGAGGTGCTCGTGGTAGAGGTAGTTGTCCGACTGGTTGCGGATGCTTTCGAGTTCGGTCTTGAGCAGCGACGAATACGGTCCTTCCTGGCGAACGGAAGTGGCGAGGAAGTCCAACAGCGCCCGCGCCTGCTGCACGCGTTGCCGGGCGTCCGTGAAGCGGTTCGAGTGGAACTGCATCATGTCGCGGATCATGCCCCGCATGTGCCAGCCGGGGTACGTGTTGTAGCTCACGTAGGCGACTCCGTTGGGCTGGAGCCGCTGCGCGAAGATGTCGAAGATCTTTTCGCGCACCTCCCTGGGCACCCACGAGAAGACGCCGTGGACGATGATGTAGTCGAACTGCCCGTACGATTCGTCCACGTCCATGATGCTGGCGTGGCGGAGCGAGACGTTCTTCAACCCGATCTTCTGAATGAGCCGTTGGCCGTCTTCGACCTGCCTCGCGGAGAGGTCGATGCCGACCCACTTGCTTTCGGGAAATGCCTCGGCAATCGAAACGATGTTCCCGCCGGCGGCGCAGCCGAGTTCCAGCACCCGGCACGTCTCGACTGGTGGCGGCTTGATCCCGAATAGCGTGGCCACGACCGCCAACCGGCTCGGGTGCGTTTGCGCGTACGGGTGGCTCTCGTAGGGCATCTCGTCGTACGAGTTCATCGGCGGAGCGGCGAGCGGCACTATCATGATGGTTTATCTCAAGTGGGATTGGGCTTCGGGCAATACTTTGCTACGGTATGCGATTCAAATTTGGCTGAACGAGGTCGCTGTACTTTGAGTTTTGGCTTGGTACTATAATCTTAAGTTAAGTATCTTAGCACGCGTAAAATGGCAAGAAGGGTAAATCCTTGCCCAGGATCGTCAGGCCAATGTACGTGGACCCGGCGGATGGTCTTCCACTCGTCGGATCCCACAAAAGATCTCTCTTAGGAGTTCGTGCAAATGGTGCGCACGCCGATGTGGATGCGAATCCACCCGGCGATTTGAACGGGATTGTCGCAGTGAACCGGAAGGGCCTCTCCGTTAGTGCCGACTGGAGATCGTTGCCCGGGCATCTGATTCCCGAGGAACTAGACGATGGCCTCAATGGCGCTTCTGGCAAGGGAATGGAAGTCTACGTCCATGGCAGCGGGAGTTTTTCCGAAGGAGCGGTGACGTCGAATCTGGAACTCCTCATGAAGGCGAACAATCTGGATAGTGGATTTGTCTCTCCGATTCTGGCCGTACCGCTTTCGCAATACCAAGCCGACCTCCAAGCCACACGGCTCCAGTGGGTGATCGACCCGAGCTGAACATGAGCCTTCTCGAACCGATTCTCGATGCGAGCTTCCGCGAGTCTGCGGGACTCGAGTTTCGTCGTCATCTTCTATTGATCGCAGGGAAGGATCAGGAACCTGAGTTCGATCTGGTTGAGAATCGCATGACTGATCTCTGGGAGGCCTTGAATGGCAGGCAGAGGCAGAGCTTGAAAGGCATGGGCTCGGACTTGAACTGGATTCGTCGCCGATCGCTCCCTCCGAAGGGTCGCAAGCCCGAGGAAACGACGACGGCCGAGCGACGGGCTCTCCTCCAAACTCAGGAGGAGAAGGACTGGCACGGATTTCTTCACGCCTTAAGGCTCTGCGCCCCGACCCTCGCTCCTTCCAATCTCGCTTACCTTCGCGGTACCGCTTACGATGCTATTGATTTGCCCGACTTTGCGAGCAGTTTCTACGAATTGGCTGCGGATTTGGAACCGGCCAATGCTTCAATGGGCGTAATTGCGATGAGGGCAATCGAACGCGTCGATCCGAGCAAGGCCCTCCGCCGTGCGAAACAAATCGTGGCGAATTCGGACCGCTTTCCGCCCGCAGCCGTTGCATTCGCTACAGTGCTGACTTTGCGCAGTGAAGAAACCGAAGGTCGCCCGATCGAAAAGCAGTACTTCGCCGAGATCCTTCAAGATGCGATTCGACGGTTGCAACTCGAACCTCCATCGGACGCTGGGCGCGCTACGGCCTACCAACTATCAGCAACTGGATTTGAGATCCTCGACGATTTGCCGGCGGCGCTCCAGTGTTATGAGGAAGGACTGAAGCATTTGCCAGACGACGAAGTGTTGCTGATCGGCAAGGGGCTTCTACTCTACGGAACCCAAACGGCACGAGCGACCGAGGCGTTCGGTCGAGCCTTAAGAAACCAGGGCAGTTCGCTGGTCTGGCCGTATTTCTTTCTAGCCCACCATGCGATGCTTCTGAAGAATCACGACGAAGCTCTCAAATTGATCAAACGAGCGTTGACGAGAGCGACCTCGAAACCCGTTCGGGCAGAACTGTTCGAGTGGCAAGCGATCTGTTTTAGCGAGCAGGGCCTTCCAACCGAAATGGTGCGTTCTCAATTCGAAAGAGCTATCTCGTTGGATGCATCGAACGAGCGCATTCGTAAAAACTCGGAGGCATTCGAGGAAGCGCTGATCCTGGGGCAAGAAACGAATTGGGAGATCGAATCCGAAGGTACGCTCCGAGTCGAACGATCTTCGAGCCTGCGCGAACTCCAACTCGCCTCCGCTTGAGTCGAGTTTGAATTGTCGCTACTCCCGCTTCGGTAGACCTGGTCAGACGCGTAACACAGTCAATCGTTCCACCTCCCCGTTCACTCTTCCGAGGTCGCATCATGTCGCGTCGTCCTGCCTGGTTCCTTTCCCTCGTCGCGTTCGGCCTCGGCGTCCTCGCCATCCTCTCCGCGGGAAGCACGCGCGTTGCCATGGGTCAGCCCAAGCCGCTCGTCGTCGCGCCCGCCCCGCAGGCCCCGACACTCACGACTCCCGTGACGCTTGGGATGAAGCCGGGTACCAGCCTCGACCTCGTACTCGGCGGCACGAACCTCAACGACCCCACCGGCGTGCTGCTCAGTTGCCCCGGCAAGATTTCGATCGTGCCGGAAGCCAAGGACGCCAAGCCGAACCCGGCGAGCGTGAAGGTGAAAGTCGAACTCGCGGCCGACGCACCCGTGGGGCTGCACACCATTCGCGTAGCGACCAAGCAGGGGATCTCGAACTTCCGCCCGTTCCTCGTCGACGATTTGCCCAGCGTCGAGGAAGTCGCGACCAACCGCACCAAAGAGACGGCTCAGGATGTGCCCGCATCGTGCGTCGTCAACGCCCGCACCGATGCCGAGGCGTCCGATTTCTTCAAGGTGAAGGTCGCGGTCGGGCAGAAGCTGACGTTTGAAGTGCTGGCCCGGCGAATCGGTTCGCCGCTCGATCCGATCATCGTGCTGCACGATGGAAAGTCGAAGCGCGAACTGCCCGATCTGTATGCGGACGATACGCCTGGCTTGCAGTCCGATTGCCGGCTCACGCACACGTTCAAGGAAGCGGGCGAAGTGCTGGTCGAGGTTCGCGACACGACCTATCGCGGCGGTGCCGACTTCTTTTACCGCCTCCGCATCGGCGAATTTCCCAGTGCGATCACGGCATTCCCGCTCGCGATTCAACGCGGCATCGAGACCAAAGTCGGCTTCGCCGGGCCCGGTGCGGAAGACATTCCCGCGATCTCCGTGAAGGGGTCCGTCGATCCGATTGCGGTTGCAGCGAACGCAATCCCGAAGCGTGCGACCGGCACCGGCGGCTGGCCCCTGCAGGTGCGTTTGACGACCGAGCCGCAGATCGTGGAAGTTGAACCGAACAACACGCCGGATAAGGCCACGAAGCTCGCCGTTCCCGGCGGCGTCTCCGCTCGCTTCCTCGAAAAAGGCGACGTCGATCACTTCGCCATCGCGGGCAAGAAAGGCCAGAAGCTCATCGTCTCGGCTCTGACATACGAAGTGAACTCGCCTGCGGAAGTTCTCGTTCGCGTACTCGATGCGAAGGGTGCGGAACTGGCCCGCAGCAACCCGACGGCCGCGACTCGCTTCGAATTCACACCCGCCGCCGACGGCGAATTCACCCTCGCCTGCGAACACCTGAACTATCTGTTCGGACCGAACGAGGTCTATCACTTGTCCGTGATTCCCGCAGCCCCGGACTTTGAAGTATCGCTCGCGCTCGATCGCTGTGAGGCCGCGGCGGGCGGAGGTACCTCTGTCGCCGTGGCGAACGTCGCACGACTCAACGGCTACGCGGGGCCTGTCGAGCTGACCATCGCCGGCGACGCGGCCCTCTCGGGCACCTACACACTTCTCGCCGGGCAAACTCAGGCCTTCGTTCCGCTTCTCGTGAAGCTAGGCACCAAGCCAGGCGCGTACAACTTCCAGGTGAAGGCGATAGCCAAGGTCGAAGGCAAGGACATCGTCCGCTATGCGACGCTCACCGACTTCGTGAAAGCCAATCTCGGCGGCATCCCGAACCCACCGCTGAATTTGTTGAACGGCTGTGCGATGGCCGTGATCGAGAAGCCGGCGTTCACCGTGAAGTTCACGGCGGAGCCCGCTTCCATCGAGAAGGGCAAGGCCGGCAAGTTGCTGGTCGAAGCGACGCGCGAGAAGGAGGCCGACGCGGACATCACGCTCGTGCCACTCTTCGTGCCGGCGAACATCACGCCCGTCGTGAAGCCGATTGCGAAAGGCATGACGAAGGCCGACGTGGGACTGACCGTTGCACCGGCCGCGGTCGTGGGTCCGACGCCGATCGTGATTCGCGCCACGACCAAGATCGGCGGCAAAGATTACACCTTCACGCCGCCACCGACGATCCTCGATGTGATCGAGCCGAAGAAGGTCGAACCCAAGACAGAAGAACCGAAGAAAGAGGAACCTAAGAAGAAGTGAGGCTGAGCACTTGCGTCACCTTGAAGATCGCACGAGAAGTGCGATGAGTATCGCGACCACCATGAGTACCCCGCCGATCGTTGCGCTGACGATGATGCGGGCCTGCAATCGATCCCGTCGGCGTGCTGCTCGTTCGTTGTCGTGCATTTGTGCCTTCCGTCGGTCATTGTCGCATTGAGATAATCCACTCCACTTGGTCGGCGAACCTACGCGCGCGAAACATGGCGAGCGGGATGCAGTACCCCCTCGCCATTCGATGAATGAAACCTCGTGTCTTATTCGACCTCGATCTTGTATTCGCGACTCTCCTTCTTACCGTCGGCCTTATACTCCACTTTCACATTCGCGGTCCCCACGGCCTTGGCCGTGAGGAGCACGCTCGCCGAGCCCTTACCGGAAACTGGCTTGCCGCCCTCGGTCACGACCTCGGCTCGCTTCTCGGTCGTCTTGTCGATCGCATCGCCGTCCACCGTAACCTTGATGTCCTCGGCGGCTGGAGGAGGCGTATTGGGCAGTTGCAGTTCGATCGTTTGGCCGACCTTGGCCTTGCCAGCTCGGTCGCCGTGTTTGACCACGACATCCGGTGCCTTGGCCGGCTTCTTGTCTTCGGCCTGAACCGCCGCGACCAGAAGGATCATCGGCACCACGCATGCGGCCGCCATCAGGTAACGCTTCATCGATCTTACTCCTGGGTGAGGTCTCGATAGCCCGGAAGGGGCAATCACCGAACTGTCTGCATCTCTTATGCCGAATATCCGATGGAACGGCGGCAGCTTATCAACTCGCGCCGTGGCCCCCGTCGCGAAGCCGCGAGCGGCCTAAACTCGCCAGCATGCCCGCAACGATCGCGGCGATGTTCCAGGCGTCGTCGTGACCGCGGTGGTGCGTACCCTCCAATTCGATTCCCGCTAACTCGAGTGCCTGCGGCAGCCCAACTTCATGTTGCAATCCGCGGCCGATAGCGAACAGCGTCTTGGCGTTCAAGTGCGTGGGCCCGAATGGGTAGCGCACGCCCGTCTCGCGGCACTGCTTCTCGAACTGGCGGCGATCGTAGTCTCCGAAGCTCGCCCACAGCCGGTCGTGCGACAGATACTCTTCTTCGAGAATCCGGCATGCGTCCTTGAAGGCGATACCGCCCCCGACCTGCTCTTGCGTGAGCGTCGTGAGTTCCGTGCAGAATTCGCCGACGGTCGAACGTTCGGGGCGCACGAGGATGCTGCGTTTTTCGAGCCGGCGGCCGGTGGCCAGTTCCAGCGGGCAAAGGCCCACCTCGATGATGTCGTTCGACATGCTCCTGGGTGGGTAGCCGCCCTTCCAGCAGGTCGATTCGATGTCGATGATGAGAATCTGATCGAGGCGCTTGGCCATGGGAAATCCTGCTCAATGAGTTGCCTGGAGCCCGAGGAATGGATAGTTCCACTTTCATGATCACTCGCACGTCGCTTCTCAGTGTATTGCCGCTGTTCCTCCTCGCGATCCCGGCGGGAGCGGAAGCCACGCCCGAACTCGATGCGTGGCCGCATCCGAAGGGGTACGTTTGCTGCCGAGCGCCGGCCGCGATTGCAATCGACGGCAAGGCCGAAGGTGCGTGGAACGCCGCCCCCTGGTCCGATCCGTTCGTGGACATCGAAGGGGACAAGAAGCCCGCGCCGCGCTTCAAAACGCGCATGAAAATGCTGTGGGACGACGAGGCGCTTTACATTCTCGCTGAACTGGAAGAGCCGGACGTGTGGGGCACGCTTCGCGAGCACGATTCGGTGATCTTTCACGACAACGATTTCGAAGTTTTCCTGGACCCGGACGGCGACAACCACAACTACGGCGAACTCGAACTCAACGCCCTGAACACGACCTGGGACTTACTCCTTACCAAGCCCTACCGCGATTCGGGGTGCAAGGCCGTGCATGCCTGGGAGATCAAAGGGCTCCAGACGGCCGTGAGCGTGGACGGGACTCTGAACAAGCCCGGCGACAAGGACCGCGGTTGGACGGTCGAGATTCGCTGGCCCTTCTCGGGCTTGCAAGAACTGGGAAAGCCCAAGACGATCCCGCCGCGAGATGGGGATCAGTGGCGAATCAACTTCTCCCGCGTCGAGTGGCACAGCGAGGTCGTGGATGGCGCGTATCGCAAGTTGAAGGGCAAGGAAGACAACTGGGTTTGGTCGCCGCAAGGGATGATCGACATGCACCGGCCCGAGCGCTGGGGTTACCTGCAATTTAGCACGGCCGCGCCGGGCAAGGCGACGTTTCGCAGCGATCCGGACTGGCCGACGCGCGATCTGCTTCACCGCGTTTACCACGCTCAGAAACACCACTACAAAACGAACGGGAAGTTCGCGTCGGCACTCGCACCGCTCAATTTGCAGGGTGCTGCCATCCCGCTCGCAGGCCCCGTTTTGCTCGAAGCGACGACCAACACCTTTGAAGCGAGCCTGACCCGCCCCGGCATCCCCGGCGAGAAGCCGCGACGCTATTCCATCTCGAACGAAGGGCAACTTAAGGTGGAGTAACTCGCATTCCCTTCGGGTCGGAAGGAAATCCCAAGAGGGGATGATTCGGGTGCCGTTTGTGGAATTCGTTCCAGCGTTCGAGCCACTGCGTTCGGGAGAGCCCGGTGGCGGCCCCCCCTTCGTGAATGCGCTGCGAGGAGACGATTTCTCCGATTAACTGGAGGTCGTCGCGCGAGAGGCTTGCGTCGACGGGGCGAATCCAGCCATCTAAGGCGAAGGCATGGAGTACCTTGAGCCGGCCGGAAGCCAAGACGTGCGAACCGTTGCCGAGCAGCGCGAGATCGTAGACCATGTCGGGCACGACGCGGACGGGGGCGACGAGGTTGCCGAGCTTCGCATCCCAAGCTCCGATGCGGCCATCGCGAGTGGCGAGCAGAAAAGTCGCTTCCCCCGGCGCGAAACCGACCGCGAAGATTTCATCGCTTTGGGCGAGCGTGGCGAGGATCGTCTGCCCAGATTCCAAATCCCAGATGCGAGCTTGTCGGTCCGAGGAGGCCGTCAGGAGCCGCTTCCCATCCTCACTAAATCGGGCGGTGAAGACCCAACCGGAATGGACCAGGTCGCGCCCCGCGCTGTCGCCGGTCGCGGCGTTCCACTGCTTCACCTTCGCATCCGACGAACAGGAGACGCAGCGATCGCCGTTGGGCGAGAATCGCAGATCGTGAACGAACAGATGGTCGTGCTTCATTTTGAAGAGAAGTGCGCCGCTTTCGGTCGAGCGCATCTCGGCGATTTCGCCGCATCCCCAGATGGCGAAGCGGTCGCCGCGCGGCGCGAAGCGGATGCGATCGCGGATCACGTAGCCGTGGTGGGCTGCCTCACCCTGAAACGCAATCTCGGTTTTCCGAAGGCGTCCCGTTGCCGCGTCCACGAGCAGCACTTGGCCGCGCTGACAGAGCACGACGAGGGTGCGGCCATCCGGACTGCACTGTACGGCAACGGGTTCGCTCGGCGTCGGAAGGCTCGAGAACGCTTCCGCCCCGCTCGCGTAATCCAGCAACTGCACGCGACCCGCGCGCTCGAGGTTGAGTTGGCGCAAGTCCACCTTCAAATCTTCGCGATTCGCGGACCCCGCGACTGCGATGCGCGTGGTTTCGGGAACGAAAGAAACATCGCTAATGAATCCGGGCCACTCCACCTGCTTACCCACGGGCGCTCCGGTTCTCACGTCGTGAACCTGCACCGATTGGCGGTCGCGAATCGTATCCATCCCACTCGGCACGAAGTACCGGCCATCATCGCTGACTTTAATGAACGAATTGCGCAGCGGCACGGGAACCAGGTAGTCTCGGTTCGATTCGCGACCGAGCTTCCAGACGCGTACGAGCGGCGACTTCCAGTGAACCGTTGCAAACGTGGTTCCGTCTGGAGACCACACGCCGCGATGGACGAGGTCGTTGTGCGGCACGACGGATAAGGCCGGTTCGCCCGAAGGCACGTGCGAGATTCGCGCCGTCCGATCGCTGCTGGCACTGAGCAATTTCGTCCCATCGGGGCTGAACGAGAGATCGTTGATGTGGTTGCGATGCACGACGCGCTTGCCGGCGGTCCGGCCCGTATCCGCCTCGAGGATCACCGCCTCGAAGCCCTCGGTCGCGGCGAGATACTTCCCATCGGGTGAAGCGCGCAGTGCGAGCGACCGCGGCCAGGGCGTTCGCTCCCAGACGAGTTCCCGTTTCGCAAGATCCCAGCAGCGAAGCGCGTGCCCGCCATCCAAGATCGCGAGCCGATTCGGTCCGAGGAATACCGGCACGAGATCCTTGCTCTCCGAGCGCGAAGGCTGAGGCGGAAGTGCGGCGGAGCCATCGGCGACGTTCGCGACGCGGACGATGTTATCGTCGCAACGGGCCGCCACCCGCGAGCCGTCGCTATTGAGGACGATGGATTTCACGCTCGATTCGAGTGCGACCGGCTCGGCCACGAACGCACGCTTGGCGATCGCTCGGACTTCGACGCACTGCTGGCTTCCGATGGCGAGTCGCTTGCCATCCTCGCTGAAGCACAAGCACGACGGGCGGGCCGCGCACGTCCAGCGATCGACCTCCTTCCCTTCCGGGAAGGTACTGATCGCGACTTCGCAATTGCAGTTCACTGCCAGCCATCGGCCATCGGGGCTCCACATCGCAAGATCGACGGGCTCTTTCACGGGGAACGGAACGACGGAACCATCGCGGAGATCGCGAAGCACTCCACCAGCCCCGGTTGCAGTCGTGAGCAAAAAGCGCCCCGAGGGGTGGTAGCGCAGTGCCGTGGTCCACTCGCCGGGCGGCTCGAACGCAAAGACGGGAACTGCGATTTCCGAGAGCCAGGAGTGAACGCGTACGCGGTTCTGGCGTTCGCGGTCGGGGTGGCTTTCGGCACGAGCGGCGGCATTAGCAAACCAGAGGACGGCCTCGCGGGCGTTGCCCAACCGATCCGCGGAGAGGCCGGTTTCCGTGTAAGTATCGATGAGCAATTGTTCCGTGGCGCGGCGTGCGACAGTTTCTTTCTCGCGTGCAACGGTCGCATCTTTGGCTTCTTGCCTCGCGCTGTCCGCTAGTTGTTCGAACTGAAAAGCGAGTATGAAGCCGACGAGTGCAACGACCACCAGGAGACCCAGGAGCAACCCGAGCAATCCGGCGATCGTGCGATTCTTGCGGCACCACCGCCCGAAGCGCTCGACGGAACCGATGGGGCGGGCCAGCAGCGTTCGGCCGTCTAGCCAGCGGCCGAGGTCGTTGGCAAAGGCTCCCATGTTCGCGTAGCGCAAGGCCCGATCTTTTTCCAGCGCCTTCATGCAGCACGATTCGAGATCGCGCGGCAACTCGGGCCGCAGTTGCCGCGGCGAAGGGGGCGTGTCGTGAACGTTGCCCACCCGCGACATCATCGACCACGCATCGCCGGTGAACGGCGTGCGGCCGCACAGCATCTCGTAAAGCACGGCACCCAGGCTGTACTGATCGCTGTGCGGGCCGACTTCCGACTGTTGACCCCGCGCTTGCTCCGGGGCCATGTACGCTGGAGTTCCAAGAACCTGACCCTCCAGCGTCATGTGCGACGCTTCGTCGGCCACGCGTCGCGCCAATCCGAAATCCATGACCTGCGGACGGCCCGCACGGTTCACCATGATGTTCGCCGGCTTGATGTCCCGGTGAATGATCCCTTCCCCGTGCGCGTAGTTCAGGGCGTCCGCGATTTGTCGCGCCCACTCCACGGCCGTTCGCAAGGGCAGCGGCCCATCGCGGAGCACCTTCGAAAGCGGAACTCCGTCCACGAACTCCGAAGCGATGAAGGGAACTTCGCCGGATTGCCCACTCTCGTAGACCGCGACGATGTTGGGGTGCCGCAACCGCGCCGCGGATTTGGCCTCGCGAACGAACCGCGCTTGTACGGCCGGACCGTCCGCGGCGAAGCGCGGAACCTTGAGGGCGACCTCGCGATCGAGCAGCGGATCGAAGGCCCGATAAACCGTGCCGAACGCTCCGTTCCCCAACGTCGATTTGATCCGGAAGCGGCCAACGCATTCCCGTCGCGGAGCCTCTTCCTGTACTCGGTCCCCGCTCCGAGTCGCGGTCGCGTCATTCGCGATCGCGTACTCTCGCGTGTAGCCCGGATCGACCGGCACCTCGGGCATCTCGGGAGCAGGCGGCTCGAACAGTGTTAAAGGATTGTTTGTCGGTTGATCGAAGCCGAGAGTCGAGGGGGCATCGCCGAATGAAAGCGCACTGAAATCGATAACCGTGTGGCACCCGGGGCAACTCACAAGGTGCGCCCTAGCGGTCTCCTCGTTCGGGAGGAGACCGCCACAAACGGGACAATTCGTGGGACCTGAGGATGGCATACGGGTGGGCGGACAGCAGGAATATGAGAACAAAAGCCGCAATCGGGTGGACTCAATTGCGGCCGTATCATCAACGTGGATGCAGTTGCGTAGCGATATTCGCAGACGGCAGGATCAAGGAGCAGCCGGAGGCGAGGGCGGCAGCGGTGGTCGCGGCACGGGCGGAATCGGCGGCGAAGGCGGGCTCGGCGGCGAAGGCGGGATCGGTGGAGGATTCACTGGGCGCTCCAAGATGGGAGAACGGGTTCGACTCGAACGCAAAAATGAGTTTAGGAGAATCGCCCGCCGAACTCAACTCCCAACGCGACGAATTAAGATGGTCCGAACCCATAGAACTCGCCTGCCGCCCGCAACTGGCCGCGAATCGCACCGTTGAGCGTGCCGTCGTCCGGAGGGACGAACCAAACTTGCTCCGCGGTGTCGCCATCGAACTGGTGCTTGTCGAACCCTTCGCTCCCGTAGCAATAGTGGATCAGGCAATGCTTCTGCGACTCGAATTGCTGGAGCGGGCTTCCTCCCTCGTAGTTCAACAACGATAGGTCCGTCACGATGGGTTCCAACGCGAGCCGATGGACGGCCAGCACGAAGGCCCACATCGAGGACATCCAGCCTTTTTGTGGCCCCTCGTGGCATCCACGCGACTGCGCCCCGGCAACGACTTCCTGCCACGCTGGCACCGTCGGGAACATCTCGATGCACCCGAGCCAATCATCGCTCAGAACTTTTCGCAACGCGAGGGGGATGATGTGTGGGATACCGCCGTTGATTGGCTGCTCGCGAAGCAGGAGCGGCGGCACTCCGACATCCCGGCAAACTCCATCGAGTTCCGGCTGAAAGGTCGGATGGTCGGGGTCGAGGTAGCTCAGTCGATCGAAGCTGATTTGCCGATCCGACAGTGCCAACTGTTCCAACGGCAGTGGCCTGAGAAAGATGACATCGGCATCGCAAAGGATGATGTAGTCGGCATCGGTCTCGACGTGCCGGAGCGAGCCAGGCGTGTTCCGCGGCGGATAATTCACGCCATTCACGCTGCGATAATCCGGCGCGGTCTGCACGATGCCACCGGCTTCCACGATCTTTTGGAAGCCCGGCAGTAACGGCTCTTCGCCTTTGTGGACGACGATGATCGGCACCTGCTTCTCGACGCGCACGCAGGAATAGTGGAACAGCATGGCCTGCCAAGCCATGTAACGATTGTTCGAGGTTGAAGCGACGATTTCAAAGCGCGGCATCGTGTTCGGCACTGTCACTTCCCTCCCACTTGCTTCACTTGCTTGCACAGTTCTTCCACAATCATCTCTTCGACCTTGTCGCCCCAGACGGAGGGAAGACCATAGAAGATCATCGAACTCGCGCCCTCATAGCCGCCTTCCTTGAGCACGCGGGCTGAGGGGATGTAGGCCATTACGTCGTTGGCGTAGGCCATCACCCAGAGGTTGCCGCCGAGGTCTTTCTTGAGTCGCAGCGAGTAATCGACGACGACTTCGCCACCGAGCGCGACCAGCGTGAGGTCGGCACCG
>JAYTUG010000367.1:0-22044 GCA_043744695.1 Gemmataceae bacterium | reverse complement strand
CCAGCCGGTGCAGGAGCAGCACCGGCTGGAAGCACGGTGCCACCCCAGACGGAAGTGGCAACGACGCCAGCACCCTGATACGCCTGAAACGAATCGATCGCGACCGGCACAGCCGGCCCTACCTGGCTGATAATCAACGCCGCGAGCGGGTGCTCGCTCTTCTGCTCCGCGATCGCTGCGGCTCGCAACACCTCCTCCCGCGGCACTCCATTCAAACCGATCACGTCGCCGAGTTCGAGCTTCCCCTCGGTGAGCGTGCCGGTCTTGTCGAAGGCGAATGCCGTCACACCGGCGAGCCGCTCCAGTGCCGACCCGCCCTTGATGAGCACGCCCGTTCCCGCAAGCCTTCCCAGTGCGGCGATCACCGCCGCGGGCGTGGCCAGGATCAACGCACACGGGCAGGCCACGACGAGCACGCCGAGCGCCGGATACGCGGCCACCCGCATGGCCGCGTTCCAACTCGGCTTCGGAACCCCGGCTGCGGGCGTACCACTCATTTGAAACAAAGTGTTTGCAAAAAACGTGAGCAGCGCGAGAACCAGCACCGAAGGCAGGAAGTATTTCGCGAGCCGATCGGCCTGCCGTTGCAGTGGTGCCTTGTCTTTAAGGGCTGCCGCCGTCAGTTCGATCACCTGCCCGGCCACGGTCTGCTTCGCGAGCTTCTTCGCTTCCACCGTCAGCGAGCCATCCACTACGATGCTGCCGGCCAGCACCTCGTCGTCGAGCCCTTTGTCCAACGGCAAACTCTCGCCGGTGAGGGCGCTGGCATCGACCGCGCTTCGCCCATCGACCACGACGCCATCGGCCGGGATGCGGCCGCCCGGCTTCACGACGATCCGGTCGCCAAGTTGCAAGTCGGCCGTGTACGTGCGAACTTCCTGACCGTCGCGGAGTACCCAGCAGCGTTGCGGGAAGAGTTCGGCGAGCGACCCGAGTGCCCGGCGGGTGCGGGCGAACGTGAACGCTTCGAGGCACTCGCCGGCGAGGCCGATGAATACCACTTCCGCGGCCACGAGTTCTTCCTTGAGCACGATGGCGGCGAGGCACGCGATGGCGAGCGCCAGATCCGCCCCGATGCGGCCGTCGAAGAGGCTTTCGAGCGAGTTGTACAGCACGCGGGCCCCGCCGATCACGGCGGCGATGAGCGCGTACCGGTACCCGAAGAGGCTCGGCTCCCAGGTGTAGACGTCCAGGTTTTGCGACTTGAGCCAGTTACCGACGATGGGCCACAGATCGGCGGCGAGCAACCCGCCGAGCAGTGCGGTGAACGCGTACAACCCCAGCGGTGTCTCGGACCGGAACGGTTCGTCGGAGGTGTTTAACTCGCGGTGCACGAGGGAGATTGTAGGGAAGAACGCGCCGGGCACGATCGACGGGCTCGATCACTTCGCCACGAATGGTGATGGCTACATGATCGGCCGCTTGCGGCTTCGCAATTCCCTCGACAATCGGAAACGCGAAGTCGCGAGCGGCGAAGCAATTAGACCAGTTCGTCCACCTTGTCCCGTTCGTCGAGGATGTACATCGGGCGACCGGTGCCGTTGTTGAAGGTCTGCGAAGCGTCGATGCCCAGGGCGTGGTACACGGTGCTGAGCACGTGAGGCACCTTGAACGGGCGGTCCTTCGGGTATTCGCCGCGAGCCGAACTCGAACCGATGGCTTGGCCCATCTTCAATCCGCCGCCGGCGATCATCGCACTCATCACGGGCGACCAGTGATCGCGGCCAGCATCGCTCGAATTGATTTTCGGCGTGCGGCCGAACTCGCCCCACACCACCGTGATCACGTCGTCCTCCATGCCGCGATCGTGGAAGTCTTGAATCAGGTTCGCGATGCCGCGATCGAGCACAGGGAGCTGTTCCTTCAAGGTCTTGAAGTTGCTGCTGTGGGTGTCCCAACCGCCGTAGCTGAGGGTGACGCAACCGACGCCGGCCTCGATGAGCCGCCGCGTGCTGAGGAACTGTTCGACGCCCTTGTAGCGATCGCGGGTTCGAACGTCTTCCTTCTTAACGTCGAGTGCATTGCGGACGACGCCGGAGGCGATCATGTCGAAGGCACGGCCGCTGAACGCGTCCATACCCTTCATGGTGCCGGAAGCATCAATCTCGCGTCGAGCGGTGTCGAAGCGTCCGAGCAGGTCTTGGCGGTCGCCCATCTTCTCGCCGGTGAGGCCGCCGGCGAGCCGCAGGTTGCTGATGCCGGGGCCTTCCGCCGTGAACGGCCGATGGGCGATGCCGAGGAAGCCGGGCTCCGTACCGGTGTTCATGCCGCGCATGCTCACGAACGGCGGCACGTCGTTGTTCGAACCGCTTCGCACCTTCGAGATCACGGAACCGATCGACGGGTGCTGGCCGCCGCTGGCGGCGCGGTTCACCTGCTCGGTGTATCCGGTCATCACGTACGAATCGGAGTGTTCGTCGTTAGCCACGATGGAGCGCACGACGGATAGCTTGTCCATCATGCGAGCCTGCATCGGCATGTGTTCGCTGATCTGAATGCCGGGCACGCTGGTGTGAATCGGTTTGAATTCGCCTCGGAACTCGGCGGGCGCTTCCGGCTTCAGATCGTACATGTCGATGTGCGACGGGCCGCCGGGCAAGTAGATCATGACCACCGATTTGCTTTTCGTGCGCGGCAGCGGATCGTTGACACCGGCTGGAAGCACGGTGCCACCCGAAGCCTGAGCGGCACGAGCGCGGAGCATGTCGGCGAGCGACAGCCCGGCTCCGAACGCACCGATTTGGAGGAAGTTGCGGCGATTGACGCCGTCGCAGAACTTCTGGCGACCACCGTGAATGGTGAACATGAATAGGCTCCCCAAGAACGCGGACTGGCGGAATGGTTGGTGTGTTGGAAACACGACCGGCAGGAGATGAGCCGCGCGATGCGACCCACCATTCACCGATAGTAGCCGGGGTGCGAACGGTCTGCAACCGGAAAAGCGGACAAGTTTTTGCCGCCTCGCCATTCGCCCGATTCTCGTCTACGCTGTTGGTATCCCACCTTCACGGAGTTTCACCGTGTTCTTCCCCGCCGCTCTGGTCGTTGCGTCTCTCGTTACCCTTCAACACGACCCTCGCTTGCGCGTCGGGCTGGTCGATCTCGCGCACAAATTTGAAATCGAGGACGGCGACCGCATCGTCTGGATCGGCAACACGCTCGTCGAACGCGAACAGCGCTATGGCTACTGGGAAACCGCCCTCCACGCCGCCTTCCCGGACAAGCAGTTCACGCTGCGCAACCTCGGCTGGTCCGGCGACACCGTTCACGGCGACGCCCGTGCCGGTTTCGAGAACGCCGCCAAGGGCTTCGAGCGCCTCGTGAGCCTGACGTTGGAACTGAAGCCGACGGTGATCTTCGTGAGCTACGGCACGAATGAATCGTTCGAGGGCGAGGCCGGATTGCCGAAGTTCGAGAAGGGCCTTGAGAAACTGCTGGACGCATTGAAGCCGTCGAAGGCGCGGGTGGTGTTGTTTTCGCCGATGCAAGTCGAGGCAATGCCCGGACGCGACAGTTCCGCAGTCGAGGCGCGAAACGCAACCCTCCAGAGATACGGGGATGCGGTCAAGGGAATCGCCTCGCGTCACTGCCACAACTACGCGGATCTTTTTTCGCAGTTCTCATACATCCGCGGGATGGGCCCGTATATGGATAACGGCATTCACTTGACGGCGAAGGGCTACAAGCTCTTCGCACATCACGTACTTCAATCGCTGGCCGCTCCAGAGGTGAATAACAAGTTCCGCGGTGAGTTAGCAGAACCGCTTCGCTTGGCCATCGTCGCCAAGAACGAGTTGTTCTTCCACCGATGGCGGCCCGAAAACGAAACGTACCTGCTCGGCTTCCGCAAGCACGAGCAGGGCAACAACGCGGTCGAGATCAAACAGTTCGAGCCACTGGTCGCTAAGGCCGAAGACGAAATCGAGAAGATCCGGAAAACGTTGAAAAAATAACCTCACCGATTAGCCGCGACGCGCAGTCTGCGAAGCGGAGCGCGGCGACTCCCCCGCGCTCGGCTCCGCAGACTGCGCCTCGCGGCTAACCTGTATGGTGGAATATGGTCCGCGGGTATCACATTATTTTCAGCGCGTATGGGTTCTGGTTGCCCAACGATCCGCGCGGGTCGTGGTCCGATTTTGTCGGTTCGTGGGAACTGTTCCTCGCGGCCGGCAAAGCCACCAAGACCGACGAACGGCGTTCCGTGGCAGCACGGACACACGATCGGGAAGCTCGATTGGCCGCGAAGGAATCGCTAACGCGGCCAGCCGTGAAATTCAACGGCGCTCAGGCACGGGCGGTGGGCCGGGGCTTTGGAGAATACGTCGCGAAGTCTGGGTTGCCGATCAGGGCATGTTCCATCATGCCCGAACACGTGCATCTTGTGACCGGGCCATTCCGGTTATCGGTCGAGAGTGTGGTGATCCAATTGAAAGGTGCCGCGACCAAACAACTGATCGGTGAGAAGATCCACCCCTTTGATGGTAACGAGAAATGCTGGACGCGAGGCGAATGGAAAGTCTTCCTGTTCCAGGAAGGCGACGTGGCCCGCGCGATACGATATGTGGAACAGAACCCGGTCAAGGACGGCAAACCCGCTCAAAACTGGCCATTCGTAACGTCACCGGAACTGTCTCGCTCCGCTCCGCAGACTCCGCGTCGCGGCTAAACTATAAGGCACAATATGTATCGCATCATCACCATACTCGCGATTCTCACTCCGAATCTGGCCTTCGCCCAGCGCGACGCCAAGATTCCGGACCCCGATCCCGAGATCGAGCGCAAATCGTTCATCGTCGCGCCGGGGTTCGAGGTCACCCTCTGGGCCGCGGACCCGCTGCTGGCCAAGCCGCTCCAGATGAACTTCGACCCGCAGGGTCGCCTCTGGGTCGCCACCAGCGAAATCTACCCGCAGATCAAGCCCGGCGAACGCGCCAACGATAAGATCATCGTCCTCGAAGACACCAAGGGCACCGGCAAAGCCGACAAGACGACGATCTTCGCGGATGGCCTGCTCATTCCCACCGGCATCGAACCGGGCGACGGCGGCTGCTACGTCGCCAACAGCACCGAGATCGTCCATCTCTCCGCCTCCAAGCCCGGCCAGAAGGCCGACAAGAAACGCATCCTGCTCTCAGGCTTCGGCACCGAAGACACGCACCACATCATCCACACCTTCCGTTGGGGTCCGGACTGCAACCTGTACTTCAATCAGTCGATCTACATTCACAGCCACATCGAGACGCCGACGGGCGTGCAGCGGTTGAACGCCGGCGGCATCTGGAAGTTCCGCCCCGAGACCAGCGAACTCGACGTCTTCGCCCGCGGTTGGGTGAACGCCTGGGGCCACGCCTTCGACAAGTACGGCCAATCGTTCGTGACCGACGGCGCTGGCGGCGAAGGCATCAACCACGCGATCCCCGGTGCTTACTTCACCGAATCGAAGGGCCCGCATCAGCAGCGCATCCTGAAAGGGCTAAACCCCGGCTCGCCGAAGTACTGCGGCCTCGAAATCATCTCCGGCCGCCACTTCCCGGACGACTGGCAGGGCGACTGCATCACCAACGATTTCCGCGGCCACCGCGTCTGCCGCTTCAAGCTCTCGCCGGACGGCAGCACCTATTCGAGCCGCGAGCAAACCGAGGTGATCAAGAGCGATCACCCCGCGTTCCGCCCGATCGACGTGAAGATGGGCCCGGACGGGGCGCTGTACATCGCCGACTGGTACAACCCGATCATCCAGCACGGCGAGGTGGACTTCCGCGATCCGCGCCGCGACAAGACGCACGGCCGCATTTGGCGCGTGACCGCGAAGGGGCGGCCCTTGGTGGAACGCCCGAAACTCGTGGACGCGACGATACCGGAACTGCTGGAGCGGTTGAAGGATCCGGAAGACTATACGCGACTCCAGGCGAAGCGGGTGTTGAAGGAACGCGGGAAGGAGAAGGTGCTGCCGGAACTGGAGAAGTTCAATCGCGACGTCAAGGACAAGAACTTCGACCGGTTCTGCTTGGAAGAACTTTGGCTATTTGATGCATTCGATCTTTTCTCGCTGCCGTCGACTGCAACGGAATCGAAGGACGGCTTGAGAATGGCCCCACTCTGTGGGATCCAGATCGCGGGCAGTCTGAAGTCAATCCGTTCAAACGAGCAAGTAGTTCGCATCTATGGGAAGATAAACCGCGGCGGACCGCCCAAGGAGATGCTTGCGGATATACACAGATTCATCAGTGAGGATTACCCCGCGTCTGTTCGCGTTGAGGCTGTCCGAGCGCTGGCGAATGTCAAGTCGTCATACGCGGTCGAAGATGCACTTGATGTACTCAATGCTCCGATGGACCGCGTCCTTGACTACGCCTTGTGGCTGACCGTCCGCGAACTGGAGCCGTACTGGATGCCAGCCTTCAAGGAAGGCAAGCTCACCTTCGGCGGCGACGCCAAGAAGCTGGCCTTCGCATTGAACGCGGTCGGCACGCAGGACGCCGTGAAGCCGGTCGTCGCGCTCATCGATTCCGGCAAGGTCGCGAAGGAGAACATCCACGGGCTGTACCTGCTGCTCGCCCGCATCGGCGGGCCGGAGGAGATCGGCAAGGTGTTGGATCGCGCCATGGGCGATCTGACCGTGGTTGATTCGGAGAGGGATGGATTGATTGCGGCTGTTGAGGAAGCCGTGCGAGTGCGGAAAGTCGGGCGGCCAAAGAGCGTTGCAGGATTCATCGGATTGCTTCGCACCAAATCGGGGCTCGCGTCATCCCGCTACGTCGCGCATCTGATCGGGCTGTGGAAGATCGAAGAATATCGCAAAGATTTGACGATTGCCTTCTCCACCAAGAACAACCCGTACGAGAAGGAATTCTGGACTTCAGCGATGGAAGGAATTGCTCTATTCGGCGACGATCGTGCAAAGGGATTCCTCATCGGACTGATGGTTGATCCAAAGTATCAGCGGGCCGCCATCATCAGCCTGGCCAGCATCGACACACCAGCTGCGGCTGCCAAAGCCGCCGAGTTCCTCACGTCCGCCGAGGCGAAAGAAGACCTCCTCGAACTTTACACGGCGTTCCTGAGTCGCAAGGGCGGTGCGGCCGCGCTCGCCAAGGCGCTCGACGGCAAGAAGCTCGCCGCCGATGTCGCCAAGCTCGGCGTCCGGGCCGTGAAGGCATCGGTGGCGCAAGATGCCGGGCCGCTCGAAGCGGCGCTCGCCAAGGCCGGCGGCCTCGGGGCCGCCAAGAAACCCGCCACGCCCGAAGAAGTGAAGGCACTCGTCGCGGATGTGGCCGCCATCGGCGACCCTGTTCGCGGCGAAGCCATCTTCCGCCGCAAGGAACTGCAGTGCATAGCGTGCCACGGTATCGGCGGTGCCGGAGGGCAGGTCGGCCCGGACCTCACCAGCATCGGCGCAAGTGCCCAGCCGGATTACCTCGTCGAATCGCTCGTGCTTCCCAACAAGGCCATCAAAGAAGGCTTTAACGCCATCCGCGTCGTGACCGCGGACGACAAAGTCTTCCTCGGCCGCGCCCTCCGCGAAGGCAACGGCAAGCTCACGCTCCTCACGACCGAGGACAAGGAAATCGTGATCGCGACCGCGGACATCGTCGAGCGAGGCAACACGAAGTCGATCATGCCAGAAGCGATCACCGACCCGCTCACGAAGCAGGAGTTTGCCGACCTCACGCGCTTCCTTTCGGAACTCGGCAAGCTTGGCCCGTACGCACCGAGCAAGGCCCGAGTGGTTCGCCGCTGGCAACTGATCGAGGGCACGCCGCCGAACATGAGCCTGGCCCGCACCACGCGACTCGCCGCCGCCGCGGAGGAGGGCAACGCGTTCAGCTGGTCTCCGCTCTATTCCAAAGTCTCCGGCGACTTGCCGCTCGCCGACCTTCCTAAACTCATCGTGTGGAACGGCAACGATCCGCTCGCCGTGGTCCGCTTCCAACTGGACGCGACCACCGCCGGCGCGGCCAAGTTGAAGTTCAACTCCGCGGTCGGCATTACGATGTTCGTGGACGGTAAACCGGTCGAGGCGAAGGCCGAGACGCCGCTCGACCTCAAGGTCGGTATTGTGACGGTGACGCTCGTGGTCGACCGCGCGAAGCGGACGGACGACTTGCGCGTAGAACTGGACGACGTGGCCGGTTCGCCGGCGCGGGTGAACGTCCTCGGCGGGAAGTGATAGGCGGCATAGAATACGAGCGAACCCATGGACGATCTCTTCCCGTACTTCCTGATTTGGCTCGCGGTCACGGTGCCGAGCGCCCTCGTCGGCTGGGTGTGGATTTTTCGGAAGGCCGGCCTGCCGGGATGGGCCGCGTTCGTACCGATTTACAACATCTACGTGATGGTCATTCACGTTGCTCGCCTCAGCAAACTTTGGTTCGTGCTGGTGCTGATCCCCGGCGTTCAACTCATCGCGGTCTTTCTCGTGAACCAAGAGGTGGCGAAGCGGTTCGGCCGCAGCGAGGCCTACGGCCTCGGCTTGGCCCTGCTCGGCTTCGTCTTCTATCCCATGCTCGGCTTCGGAAAGGCCGAGTATCAAGATTGATCTCCTCGGTGCACGACCACCCTCCGTTTGAATTTTTTGTTGGTCGCTTTCACCGAATTCGCCTGGTAAACAAGCGTTTTCGCGAGGCCGTTCCGCTGCCGCACTGGTCGTGCTCGGTTCGGGAATTGCCGCAACTCCCGGCCCGGCTCCGTTCTGCGTCGCGAGCCAGCATGACCGGAGTGGCCATGCTCCGCTCTGCTCGCCTCCGCGTCCGCAGTTGAGCGGGCGCGCCGTGTGTGCGGTGGGTCATGGGGCACCTCGGATATGGGGAAGGCGGCGAGAGATGAAGCCGACAACAGCGTACGATCCGATTTGCGATGTGCAAGCTGCTCACGGAATGTCGACGGTCTCGCCGCCAGCCCGCGTGACAAGCGCCGCCAATGGTGAAGTTTCTTGCCGAGTTGTGCCGAGCATCATTCGAAGGTGGCTTGATCGCCTGCATTGTAAGTCAAGAGTGCCTCGACAGTCTTCGGAGGCAGACCATACCGCAAGGATCGGACGGAACCATCGACGAACGCGAAGTTCGCTCCGCTCGGGTGTACCGCGCCCCAGTTGCCGATGAACTCCAATGTCGGAGCGTCGCGGATGATAGCGACTCCGCTTCGGCGGACGCCCGGCGAGTTGCCGAGGAAGAACGGCTCATCTTGGAACCAACTGCCGCTGAGGGGGATGCTCGGGTGCAGCGCCTTCTCCCCCACGAGAATCGTTTGCGATGTTCCATCCGTGACAACGGAAATCGGCCGACAGAGCCCGAGGCCTCGGAGAAGGGGACCGTTCGCGGCATAATCGGTCTTGCCCCAAGCCCATCCGCCACCGAGGTAACTCCCGAACTCGTCGGCCACCGGGATGCGAGCCTCGGCGGTGCGGCGCGCCGGGCACACGAAGATCTTCACCCCGTGCGTCCAGTCCAGCTTGCGAAATGCGGCCTCCTCCTCGACGTACGGCATGATCGCGTAGGCCCAAGAGCCTTGCTGCTCGTTCGGCCCGGCGGCCGGGTTTCCGACCATATAAAGGGCCGTCACGCTCTGATTGATCGTCTGAATCGACGTGGGTGTGAAGGGGTTGCCGTCCGTCCCGAGAATCGGCGGCCCGCCGCCGCCGCCGACGCTGGGGAACACCTTGTGCGCCTCGTGGTGCAGGTGGAAGGCGAGTCCGATTTGCTTGAGGTGGTTCTGGCACTGAGTTCGGGCGGCCGCCTCGCGAACCTTCTGCACGGCGGGCAGTAGCAAGCCGATGAGTAGGGCAATGATGCCGAGCACGACCAGAAGTTCGATGAGCGTGAACGCGCGCAGGCTGCTCCGATGCCGCATGATCGATCTCCACGCAAGTTAGGACTTCGCATTCAGCGGGGTGGTCTTTCGCCGACCGACGACTCGACGCACCGCGAAAATCACGATGCCGGCTCCGATTGCCCCATAGATCAGTTCTGCCCCGTGCGTGCGAATGAATAATTCCGGTGGTGGGTCGCCGAGCACGAGGGCGATACCCTCCCACTTGTATCGCTCGTCGAACCACTCCGGGGTGCAATCGAACAGGCCGATTGCGTTATCGAATACCAGTAACCGATCTCCGTCCATCCCCAAAAGCGTCACGTAGTGCTGCCCACGAACGTGCAGGAGTGCCGGGTTGCCCCACTTTGCAACGCGAGCCAAATCGGTCCTGATTACCGTCGCACTCACTCGGTGCTTCCGGGCTGTCTCGACCAGCGAATCGAGCGAGACGCCGGACGGACCGAGGGGCGTGTCGGCCTCAATTTGCGCGAGTGAGACATCGGGTGCCTGACCGCTCGCACGCAAGCCGACATATAATCCGTCGACACCGCAGTATTGACGCCCGGAGGGAGCCAACGGATAACGGACGCGAGCCGCAGGTTCTTCCGCGCGCAATTGCTGAGCCGCGAGTAGGAACGCCGCACAAAGTCCTACGGTCGAACTTCGACGCATAACTCCTCCCGCCTTGGAGTCCGGAGATTGATGCGAACGGACAGCGTTTCCGGAATCGACGCGGAGTTCTTGTCGTGGAATTGCACTGCGATGATCGCCGACTTCGCCCCCGCGACGCGTTCCACTGCCGAGGTGAGCCGTGAGTCGGAGGTAGAAACTGAATCGATTTCGACCGATTCGCCCAGCGAATCGCTCAGGAACAGCCTCCCGGATCGAACTCCATCGACACTTTTCGACAATTGGAGCGATGTCGGTGAGACGCGCAAACGATTCGCGACCGTCGCCTCGACCACAACGGAGATGAGTACGTGTTGCGGGTCGTCGGTTCCGATCCGCACAACCCCCGTGTGCGTGCCGATGGTCGCATCCGCGGCAGTAGTGACTTCCAATTCAAAGCGCCATCCCGGGAGGTACGCTTCCGGGCGCTTGGTGATCCGGACCTGGAACAGTTCGTTGGTGCAACTCACGGCTGTGAGTGCAAACGGGCGTTCGCGATAGTCGATCAGGTCGAAACGGACGGAACCGGTCTGACCGGCCGCGGCCTGAATTGCGACTTTTTCGGGGCCGACCAGATCGGGTTGGTTGTGATATTGAAGCGTGAGTCGGATCTTTCGCTTTTCATCGGTCCCCCTGTATTCGACATCGACCGTCTGCGCATGGCGACCGACCAATTGTCGGCGGGGATCCACCGTCACAACAATCCGGCCCGACTCGCCGGCGCGGACGGCGGGTTGATCGGGCTTGACCGCCACGCAACCGCAGGAAGATTTCACCTCCCCGAGCGTCACGGTCTCTGTTCCACGATTTCGATAGATGAATTCGTGTTGGACAGGCTCGCGAATCGATCCGAGATCGACATTCGGTGCAGCGAATGCGAGATCGCCATCGACTTGGTCGGACGGTCCCGACGGAGGCGTGCTCTCTCCATCGGGACGAACCGATTTCCAAGGTGAGATGAGTGAACTGGCACCGTATGCTGCGCACAGGAGCAACGCGGAGAGCCCGAGCGCAGCACCGACTCGTGTTGTCCGCATGGGTCGCTCCGTAGAGAGACAGGTTCTCAAACCGCTCGCTGCTTTCGAAATCGCACCCGGTACAACCAAACGAGTATCGCGGCACCGACCACCGCTGCGGCGATCATCCACCACCGCTTCCAAAGCGGGATCGGCGGTGCGAGCCGGCGAACCACTTCATCGAGTTGGGACTCGGAAACTTCCGATTGCCGCACGGTCGTCTTGAGATCCTCGTCGAACAGAGTCGACCCTTTGGGAATCTCGAACTGGAACAGGCTGTCCGGCACTTTGCCCGCATCGAGTTCCACCGAATCGACTTCGAGAAGATGCGTCGAGGCGAGCTTCCCCTCCCGCATGTAGTGCTTCCTCACCGCACTCTTCGGATAAATCAATCCGTTGACCGTCTGGAATGCCGTGACGTCCTTCACTTCGACCCGACCGCCGATCGCATTGAACGATTCCATGTGCTCGATCGCGTAGTCCTTATCGGGCAAGAACCGAATCTTGTTCGACCACTTCGTATCCGGATATTGGATGTCGACGTCGATGATTCGACGATCCCCATCCATTCGCTCGGTCACTTGGGACACCGCCTTGCTGCTCCCTGCCACCCACTGCCTGAGCGATGACAGCACGCCCTCTTCCGGGCAGATCATTGTCGGCGGTTCCAACCACCACCACGGATCGGTCTTCTTCGTGAGTAGGTATTCCTTTTCGCGATTGCTCTTGCGAATCGATATCTCGCCGTTGTAAATCCAGAATGACTCCCGGTTCCAGTCGGTCAGCACCGGAACGCCCGGGGGAGCGTCCACCAAATGCACAAAAGAGCGGATCTTGTTTCCCTTTCTCGCATACTCGCCTTCCTTTCGGGTCGATTGTTCGGGAAGGAGACCGTCCGCGTTCTTCAAGTTCCGGCTGACAACGACCCACGCCGCCGTTTCGATTTCGGTGACGCGATAGCGTACGTAGATCGGGTTCATCTGTTGAGTGCGAGCTTCGTAGGTGGCCAAAACCCGCTTCAACGTTTCGTCGCCGTTCTTCTTCTTCTCCTGCCCGTTTGCGCACGTAGGCGATATCAGCACGATGCAAAGCATCGCCACCCACGTCGCCTGCATGTCGATGGACCGTTTCACGGAAACCCCCTCGAAAGCTGTCGGAGTGCGATCACGACGGGCAGGGTTGGCCGGTGACGGTTGGGATTTGCATGCCACAGTTGAAGCCACCTCCACCGCATTGACCGACACAGCTTCCGTTCACTGGCGTCCCCGATTTCGTCACGCCGCACCACGGTGACGTGGGACCCTGGGTTTGGCTACAGGTGGTGATACCACCAAAGGTCGTGCCGCATTCCGTCCAGCTCGCCACATTCATGAAACACTGTTTGCACGTTCCGTCGATAGCGATCGCACAGTCGGCAGAGTAGGTTGTGTCCGGGCAGGTCGTGTTGGTCTTGATGCAGAACACCGGATCGAGCGTGGTCTGCCCGCCGACGATCGCGGATTGGTAGGCCTGGGGGACGAGGTCCATGCTGCGGGCCGAGAAGCCGGTCAGCAGTAGGAGTATGACGCCGAGCGTAGTCAGTTGCCAAGAACGTGACATCGAACACCTCCGAAAGAAGGGGAAGGGCCGAGACTGAAATTGACGGACTCGAAAATTTCTTGGGCGAACTGATGCGAGTCAGACTAACCGCTCTCGATTCGCCGTCAAGCGGAATTTCCCAACCCAACCCAACCCAACCCAACCCAACCCAACCCAACCCAACTCAAGGCAAAGTCGGGCGAATTTCGAGCAGCTCAATCGGTAAACTTCTCGCAAGATTTCCCGATTTCAAACGTCTACCGAGTGAGCCAAGTTAGCGTTTGCGAGCAACGAGCCATCACCGAATCGCGACCGAGTTTCTTCTTTCACATCCGGTCTATTTCACTGCGGTCGCGATTCGTAAATTGATTGCAATGAGAGATCTCGCTTTTCAGAAGTGCATCAGCCCGCACTGCGGGGCCACTGCCGACCTTTCGGACACGTCGTTTGCGTGCCCGAAGTGCGGCGGGCTCCTGGACGTGGCTTACGATTGGAACCGCTTGCCGCTGCCGAAGTCGCTCAAGGATTTCGAGGCGAAGTGGTCGAACCGCCACATCCCGCTGGACTTCTCCGGCGTCTGGCGGTTCCGACAACTGTTCCCGTTCGCGCCCGACGACAAGATCATGACCATCGGCGAAGGGCAGACGCTTTGCCAGCGGGCGGACGCGGTCGGCGAGTACGTGGGGATGAAGCCGGGCGGGCTGTTCCTCCAGTACGAAGGGATGAACCCGAGCGGCAGTTTCAAGGACAACGGCATGACGGCGGCGTTCACGCACGCGCAAACCGTCGGGGCTCGCCGAGCGGCTTGCGCCAGCACCGGCAACACCAGTGCCAGCCTGGCTATTTATTGTGCCGCGACCAACCTCATGCGGGCGGTCATCTTCATCGGCTCGGGTAAGATCAGTTACGGGAAGCTGAGCCAGGCACTGGAACATGCCGCGCTCACGGTGCAGATCGCCGGCGACTTCGACGATGCCCTGCGCCGCGTCCAAGAAGTGTCCCGGCAACTCGGCATCTACCTCGTCAACAGCGTGAATCCCTTCCGCCTCGAAGGGCAGAAGACGATCATGTTCCGCATCCTGGAAGCACTGCGCTGGGAGGTGCCCGACTGGATCGTGGTGCCCGGCGGCAACCTCGGCAACGTGTCGAGCTTCGGCAAGGCCTTCGCGGAGTTGATGGACCTCGGGCTGATTGCGCGGGCACCGCGCCTGGCGGTCGTGAACGCGGCCGGGGCCAGCACCTTCTTCCAACTTTACGAGAAGCAGGGCCTGCGCTGGAACGGCGGCGACATCGACAAGCCGAAGTTCGAAGGTTATTTCAAGGCGATGGACGCGGGCAACCTCCGTGCGGATACGCTCGCCAGCGCCATTGAGATCAACCGGCCCGTGAACCTGCCCAAGGCCCTACGGGCACTCGATCGCTGTGGCGGCGTGGTCCGCGAGGCGACCGACACCGAGATTCTGGACGCGAAGGCAAAGGTCGGGGCCGGCGGCCTGGGTTGCGAGCCGGCGAGTGCCGCAAGCGTGGCCGGGCTGCGTAAACTGGTGAAGGAGGGTGTGATCGCACCTTCCGATCGGGTCGTCTGCGTTTTGACGGGGCACGTGTTGAAGGATTCGGACGCGACCGTGGCGTATCACAGTTCCGATCCCAAGACTTTCGAGGAGAAGCTCGGCAAGCGAGGTGTGAAGCGCGTCGCCTTCGCGAACCGCGCCGTGCAGGTGCCCAACGACCTGAACGAGATCATCAAGGCGATCGAACTCTATGCGTAGTAAGGCGAGCGGCAGCAAGTGGGCGTCAACACTTAAAAGTAGGGTCACGAGCCGGAAGCGTTAGCGACGGATTCTCAAGACTGCCCGTCGCTTACGCTTCCGGCTCGTAAAAACTGCCGCCCTCAATCTCTGCGTTGACAAGGGTGGGCCGGACCGCGACTTGCGAATGCGGGCTCCGGCTCCACCCTGCGACCGCGCACCTTATGCTGGAAGCTGGTGCCACTCCGAATTGTCGGCCACCCCCCGACGCACTCAGTCTGGATCGTTGGGGATACCGTCGTTGGCGCAGGCCAGTTTCTGAAGGCTGGCGAGGCTGATGCCTTCCCGCAGGCTTCGGACCGAACCATCGCCCATCGTCACGTTGCAAACCCCGCCCGAATGGAAGCCGTAGAGTTCGCCCTGATTCCAGGCGTTGATCGAGAGCCCTCCCGGCGTGTTGGCCGCGGAACTCACCTTGCCCGCCGGCGCGGAGCCCGGCGTGATCGGGCCGCGAGTTCCCGCACACACGATGTTGTTTGTCTCGGAAGCCCAGGCACCGCGAACTCCCCAGCCCGAACTGCTCCCGTCGTCGTACATCTTGCCCGCGGCCCAGCCCTGATTGCGATAGCCCGATTCGCCGATCATGATGGTGTTGCTCAGGCCGTCTCCCGCGGCCAAAAGGTTGGTGCGGCGATTGGCTGCAAGTACGGAGTTGAACGAGGCATCGTTAGTGACGAGGCTCGGAGGAGTGAGCCCGAGTGCTTGCCACACGGAGGGATTGCTGTTGGCTCGGGTCACGGGCCAGTAATCTCCTCCCGCGGGGATCCAGCCCCCAGCGGCCGGGTTGTTGATCAGATGGTCTCCGGGAACCGATGGGCACTCGTAAGTCTTGATTCGAACGCTCGAACTCGGACGATTCGCAGGGTCGTTCCAGTCGAGGCGGAAGTTGTACCCGCCGGTCGAGGCGCGGAGCACGTTGTCCTGCTCGATGAAAGGCAGCATGATCGACAAGAAGCCGTGCCGGGCGTAGTGGCTGCCGCTGGTACCCGTCTGGCCGACTTTCAAGAACTCGACCAAGTCGGGGATCGGGCCTCCCGAGGGATTGTTCACGATGGCCGGCGGCAGCTTACCGGTCGCTCCTTCAAAGTTGTGGACGGCCAGGCCCAATTGCTTCAGGTTATTTTGGCACTTCGTACGGCTGGCGGCCTCCCGCACCTTTTGGACCGCAGGAAGAAGAAGACCGATCAGGATCGCGATGATGGCGATGACGACGAGTAGCTCGATCAGCGTGAAGCCGGATGAATTGCGGCGCTGGTTCATGAAAAACCTCCAGGGAAAAATGGGCGTTCGATGGTGACGAACCCGGGAAAGATCCCGAACCACGTTTCCCCGTCGGGGGCCGGGCGGTCGTGAAGACGCCCAGCGGCTTGGCAACCAACAGTCGATCCGAGTACACATTCAGGTTACAAGCAGCAGTAGGCCGGTCAAACGAAGATTCGGAGAAGCTATAGGGTACGCTCCGGCAGCAAAATCCGACGATTCGCGGCATTGCACGAATCGTTGCGATCTTCGGCGCGTTCGAGCGAACAATAAGAAGAGGAGTGGTGTCAGACTCAATCTGCGGAGAAATCAGCAATCGTCAACAGCGTCCACCTCCTATCGCGCCGGTTCATTCTGGGAGGAGATCCCATGCGTACTACACTGCGGAAACTGTGCTGGGCTCTTGCGGTAGCCCTGACAGTGGGGTTCGCGACAACCCCAACTGCCGAGGCATCCGGTACATCCGGCACGCGACTGGAAGCGACCCCGCGGCGCGAAACGCTCTGGGGCTTGCCCCGCGACGACCCCGCGATTGCCGCCGGGGCCATCGTCGGCGGCATCGCGATTCTCGTCGGGTTCGCGTGGATTGCGTCGCACGTCGGCGACGAGGGCTAATCACTTCTTGGGAGCCGGGAGTACGATGGCGATGTCGTTCGGCCCCGGCACGACAGTCACGGGTTTGATCGAAGGAATCGGTTCCACCGAACTGCCCGTGATCTGATCGCCACCTGCCACTGGCATGTACAACACGCGATAATTGCCAGCGGGAACCCCCGATTTCTGGCTGCTGCCTTTTTCGAGGGAATGGATGGTCCCGAGTGTAAAGGTGCCGTCGCTTCCGACATTTCCTCCCACGGTGAAATCGGCGTTCGAACTCTCTTCACCACGAAAGATGATGTAGCCGCCCGTGGGAGTTTGGCCGCCGATTTTCACGCTTCCCTTTACGGCGTGCAATTCCGGCCACTTAGTGGAACTGCTGGGGGAGCAACCGGCGGCCGCCACGAGCGCGGCCGCGAACAGTAGGCTTCGCATGGTTACCAGTCGCTCCCCAGGGTGTTGCCATCGCGCGGATCGCAGGCAGAGGACCAGGAGGTATTGCTGATTGAACCCGAGAGGAATCGCGCGCTGCCGTCGGCCAAGCCGACCATCATGCCAGTCGGATGAGGCGACTGCGCCCGTGCCGGATCGCACTGCGTTTGCCAGTTCGGATTGATTTGAAATTGGAGCACCGAGGCGGGGTAGCCTGGCCCCGGATACTTGTTGAAGTTATTGTGGGCGAAGGCTGCTCGCCAGACGCTGTTCGAATCGGCCCAAAGGCTACCGTACATGTAGCCGATGCCGCCGCCGAACCCGCAGGTGCCGTAGTTTTCTGCAAAGAAGATCGTGTTCGAAGTGCCGTCCGCGATCTGGGCCACGGTCAACGTGCCTTCGCTGTGGCCAGCCAAGGGATTGCCGAACAGGAGATAATTGGCGGAGTAGCAGGAAGCGGCCCAGCTGTTCGCGCCGCCATAGGTCGTCAAGCACTTCCCATTCGCGATCGAAACATCGGACGGGCAAATGTAGGTCTTCACCACTTTGTCGTACTGGTTCCCGTACGGGATGCCGGGATTGCAGGCCTTATACACGTTGTCTTGCTCGACGTGGGGCAGCAGCCACGTGAAGATCGTGTAGTTATACGGTCCGTTGTAGGCGGGTGCGGCGCGGCTGATCCGCGAGTTGGCGTCGTTCGCACATAGCGGAGGCAACGCACCGTTCGTGTCGTTGCAGTTGTGGGCCGCAAGGCCGAGCTGGTGCAAGTTGTTCGCGCAGTTGCTGCGAGCGGCGGCCTCGCGCACCTTCTGAACGGCGGGCAGCAAGAGCCCGATGAGGATCGCGATAATCGCGATGACGACGAGTAGCTCGATCAGGGTGAATGCAGACGCGGAGCGTCTCAGGGACATGGTTCTCTCCCGAATGGATGAAATCGTGGGATCGAAAATGAGAGGTAATCCACCTTGAGTCTACCCCTTTGCCTGCGGAGTGCAAAGCGGAAACAGAAGGCTTCGCCATTTTCTCCGAAGAGCGAAGCCCCTCGTCGCGCGGCCATTGCACACACGCGAGCTGGACAGGGCTCGACGAATTCGACAAAGTGAGTGACATCGGGTGGAATTTGAAGTCGGATCTCGAGGAACCTCCTGCTCGTGAATCATCAGCGCATGCAATTTGGGACTGCGACCCGCCGGTCGTTCACTCAGCGGCCGGGTAGTTCCCCGCTGCCTGCCGCGTTTCGTTTACGAAGCGAACCCGCCGCACTCGTTTCCACCGATCCCCTCGGCCGCGACCTTCCGCTCGCCCGCCTCGAAGCCATCCTCATGATGGCCGACGAACCGCTCACGGCCCGGCGACTGGCCGAAGCCGCCGGCCTTCGCGGCACCGATGAGGTTCGACGGCTGCTCGAGCGCCTCACCGAGTTGTTCGACGAGGAGAACTCCGCCTTCCAGGTCGAAGAAATCGCCGGCGGTTATCAACTCCTCACGCGGCCCGCTTACCACGCGTGGCTCACGCGACTCAAACGCACCGGGCACGAATTGCGCCTTACCGGTGCGGCCATGGAAACGCTCGCGGTCGTCGCTTACAAGCAACCCGCGATGCGCGCGGAAGTGGAAGTGGTTCGCGGCGTGGCGTGCGCGGAATTGATTCGACATTTGATGGAAAAAGGGCTCGTCCGCATCACCGGGCGGCACGATTCCCTCGGCCGCCCGCAACTCTACGGCACGACCAAAAAATTCCTCCAATCCTTCGGCCTCAATTCGCTCGACGACCTTCCCGAAGTGGACGCATTGCGAACGGCGCGGACGTGAGGGGAATTCTCACCGCATCATATCAATTGAAGAAATAACATGATTTGGCCTTCACCTCCCACGCGATTGCCGTACCTATTTGGGTTAGCGTCGCATTCCGTTTGTAATTTTACGAGGACACACGATGGCCAGGACGAAGAGCGATGGTGGCGTGAGCATGATGGAGATGGTGCGAACCGCGGTCGAGGAGTTGGGTGCGAACCCTAAGCCGGCGGCGATTCAGGAGTACATCAAGGCGAAGTACGACAAGGAAATCTCGAAGATCATCATTTCGAATTACAAGTCCACGATGAAGAAGAAGAAGGGGAGCGGCAAGCGCCGGGGTCGCCCGCCGGGAAGCGGTGCGGCGAAGGCGGAAGCGGCTGGGGTGGCCAGCGCCGGCGGCAAGGGCATTCGCCTCGAAGATCTCTCGGCCGTTCGCGGGCTCGTCGGCCGCCTCGGTGCGATGCAAGTTCGCCAACTCGTCGATGTCCTGGCCTAATTCGCGCGAACCGGCGCGCGGTCCCATCACTCCGATTAACGAGCCGCCGGTTTACCGGCGGCTCCACGACAAGCGAGGCTCACCGCAGCGGGGCGAGTGGTGTAATGGCAGCCACGAAGGACTTAAAATCCTTTGCTCCGTGAGGAGCGTGCGGGTTCGAGTCCCGCCTCGCCCACTCGTTCGTGCATCACTTCGGCGTAGTACCATTTTCGTCCAACCGCCCCAACGCGGGCTTAATTGCGACCAACACTCTTCCCGGCGCTCGAAACGATTCGGAAGGTCTCCTGAAAGTCAGGGGTACTCACAGGTCACGTTCGTGAAGATGCCGCCACGAGGTGTCCAGACGCTGACCACTTTGCACCGCACGGGCTGGCTCGCAGCCACGAAGTCGTCGAGCAACTGGTTCGTCACCGCCTCGTAAAAAATGCCCTGGTTGCGGTAGCGCTGGAGGTACATCTTCAGCGACTTCAGTTCCACGCACAACTCGCCCGGCGTATAGGTATACGTGATCGTGGCGAAGTCCGGCTGGCCCGTCTTCGGGCAGACGCTCGTGAACTCGGGACACACGATCTCGATGGCGAACTCGCGGCCTGGCCGCGGGTTCGGAAACGTCTCGAGCTGATCGGAAGAAGGCGTTTCAGTCGGTTCCATATTGGCATTCCTGTTCGTTCGCGGGCTCCTATTTTGATAGGTGAATCCCCGATGGAGTCCATTCCAAGTGAAGCGTGCCGTCGTACTTTTGAGTGGCGGGCTCGATAGCACCACGACCTTCGCATTGGCGAAGGCCGCCGGCTTCGACGTCTACGCTTTGAGCGTGGATTACGGTCAGCGGCACCGCGTGGAACTCGAACGCGCCGCGATCATCGCCAAGGCACTCGGCGCGGTCGAACATCGCACGGTGAAGTTGGACCTTCGCCAGATCGGCGGCTCGGCACTGACCGCCGATCTCGACGTGCCGAAAGACCGCACCGACGCCGACATGAACCACGGCATCCCGATCACGTACGTACCGGCGCGGAACACGATGTTGCTCGGCCTCGCGCTCGGTTACGCGGAAGTCGTCGGTTCCTTCGACCTCTTCATCGGGGTGAACGTACTCGATTACAGCGGCTACCCCGATTGTCGGCCCGAGTTCCTGACCGCGTTCGAGAACCTCGCCAACCTCGCCACGAAAGCGGGCGTGGAAGGCGGACGCTTTCACATTCACGCACCGCTCCTGAAACTGACGAAGGCCGAGATCATCCGCGAAGGCGTTCGCCTCGGCGTGGACTATTCTCAGACGCTGAGTTGCTACGACCCGGACGCGAGTGGTCGAGCGTGCGGCCACTGCGATTCGTGCTTGCTGCGGAAGAAGGGATTCGTCGAAGCAGGCGTGGATGATCCGACAGCGTATCAAAAGTAAGATGCGATCTGCCGCTTGCGGCTTCGCGATGCCGTCGCTTTCGCAATCGCGAAGCCGCAAGCGGCAATGACAGGTACAACAACTCCATGCCCAATCTCGCCGTCACCCTCGGCCGTTTGCATCTGAAGAACCCTCTCCTCGTCGCGTCCGGCACGTTTGGATACGCGAAGGAGATGGCGGGGCTCGTCGATTTCGCCAAGCTCGGCGGCATCGTTCCCAAGACAGTTACTGCGGCACCACGGGCCGGAAACGCACCGCCGCGAACCGTCGAGACGGCCAGCGGCATGCTCAACGCCATCGGCCTCGACAACGACGGCCTCGAACACTTCCTCACACACCATCTGCCGTACCTCCGCACGCTTCCCACGGCCATCATCGGGAACATCGCCGGGAAGACCGAGGACGAGTTCGTGCAGATGGCGACGCGCGTCCACGAAGCCGGAGAAGGGCTTGCGGCGCTGGAACTGAACCTCTCGTGCCCGAACGTTTCCGGCGGTCTCGACTTCGCGACGGATGTGGAACTCACGAAGCGGATCGTTCGCCGTTGCCGAGATGCGTGCCCCGAACTGCCGCTCATTGCGAAGCTCACGCCGAACGTGACGGACATCACGGTGATTGCGAAGGCTGCGGCCGATGGCGGGGCCGACGCCGTGAGTGCGGTGAACACCTTTGTGGGAATGGCGATCGACTGGCGGCGCAAGAAGCCGATCCTCGGCAACATCACCGGCGGACTGAGCGGCCCCGCGATCAAGCCCCTGGCCTTGCGGGCCGTCTGGCGAATCGCGAAGACGCAGTCCGTGCCAATCATCGGCGTCGGCGGCATCGCAACCATCGACGACGTGATGGAGTTCCTGCTCGCCGGGGCGAGTGCGGTTCAGATCGGCACCGCGAACTTCTACGACCCGACGGCCAGCGTGCGGATTGTGGATGCGCTGCCCGGAGCACTGGCGAGCCTCGGCGCGAACAGCGTGACGGAGATCGTGGGAACGTTGATTTCGTGAGAGCCCGATGAGAGTCTGGTTCTTACCCCAGCCGGAACGGGGTGTGCCACTGGAAGTAGGCACTCTGACCCTCTCCCCGCTGGGGAGCAAAGGTATACCCACGGTTTTTCGACTCGGAATCTGGGAGGCCTTGGGGATCTGGGCGCGAGTTTGGGCAACTTGGGCAGCTACTCTCTCAC
>JAYTUG010000366.1:0-5720 GCA_043744695.1 Gemmataceae bacterium | reverse complement strand
AGCGTCAGCATCGTTTCCAACTGGTACTCGAACTTGTCGCCCTCACGGTGTTCGGCGGTGAACTGAAACCGCACGGTCGCTTCGTCTTCGCCGACTTGACGGATGATCCGCTGGTCGGACAACTTCTTGCAGGCGCGGGTGAAGGCATGCCGCGGGGCGAGTTCCCGCGCGACGTTCTCATCGAGCCCGGCCTCCTTCAATGCGGCCATAAGCGCCGCATGGGTGACGGTGACACCCGAGCAGGTCCAGGAGATGACCTCGCCGAGCAGTTGCGTGCCCGCGGCCATCGGATCGGGGCTACGTATCGCAGTCATCGAACTGCCTCCTGAATGGGAAACGACAATGTGAGCCTCGACGCGCACGGGATGCACCCTGCGGACGGATGGGACACGGTTGTCGTCAAAAGTGGAAATCGAGACAGGGGAGTCGGTCGGACATCGTGTCCGGAATCAAGATGCGTAGAAGGCGGCCCGGCCACCTTCAATTTGGTACTCGTAGGCTGCAAGCAGTAGAATCGCCTCGGAACAGGAACCGCGTCGACGACGGAGATCTTCACCGATGAGCGACCCCGAAAGGACAACCGAGCGGAAAAGTGACTATCCAGACGTTCAATCGGACGATGCCGCTCCGCCGTCCCACATCGGTCGTTACCGTCTGGAAAAAGTCCTCGGCGAAGGCGGCTTCGGCCTCGTCTATCTGGCTCATGACGGGCAGTTGGAACGTCTCGTCGCCATCAAGGTGCCGCATCGCCGTCAAGTCTCCACCGCCGAAGCCGCCGAAGCCTACCTGACCGAGGCTCGCACAGTCGCCAGCCTCGAACATCCCCACATCGTTCCCGTTTACGATGTCGGCAGCACGGACGAGTTCCCCTGTTTCATCGTCTCGAAGTACATCGAAGGCTGCACACTGGCCCAGAAGATGAAGTCCGAGAGACCGACAACTGGTGAAGCGGCGGAACTGGTCGCCACGATCGCCGAGACGCTGCAATTTGCCCACCGCAAGGGGCTCGTCCACCGGGACATCAAGCCCAGCAACATCCTGCTCGACACGACCGACAAGCCGTTCGTGGCGGATTTCGGACTGGCCCTCCGGGAACAGGACGTGGGCAAGGGAGCACGTTATGCCGGCACGCCGGCCTACATGAGTCCCGAGCAGGCCCGCGGCGAAGGGCACCGGGTCGATGGCCGCAGCGACCTGTTCAGTCTCGGCGTCGTCTTCTACGAGATGCTGACCGGTAAACGGCCCTTCAAGGGCGATACGCAGGACGAGGTACTGGAACAGATCAAGGACTTCGAGCCGCGCCCGCCCCGCCAGTACGAGAACAACATTCCGAACGAACTGGAACGCATCTGCCTCAAGGCATTGTCCAAGCGAGCGTCGGATCGGTACACGACGGCCAAGGACATGGCCGACGACCTGCGGCTGTTTCTCGCCGAACAGCCCCGCCCCAAATTACCGGACGCGGCTTCACCACCATCAGCCGCGCCGACGCCGTCGGCTCCTGCGCCGTCGGATACGGCGGTCGATCCCCTCACTCCGAAATCGGATAGCCGACCGATCAAGATCGTGCCGAAAGGGCTTCGATCATTCGACGCCCACGACGCCGACTTCTTCCTCGAACTCCTGCCCGGCCCACGTGACCGAGACGGCCTGCCCGACAGCATTCGCTTCTGGAAGACCCGGATCGAGGAGACAGATGCCGACCACACGTTCACCGTGGGCCTCATTTACGGTCCTAGTGGTTGCGGCAAATCGTCGCTGGTGAAGGCGGGGTTGTTGCCCCGGCTCGCCAGCAACGTGATCGCTGTTTACGTCGAAGCGACCGCCGAGGAAACGGAAACTCGGCTCCTGAACGGTCTGCGAAAACGCTGCCCGGCCCTGCCCGAGAACCTGAGCCTGAAGGAAACGCTGACGGCCCTGCGGCGGGGCCAGGGCATTCCCTCCGGCAAGAAGGTGCTGATCGTTCTCGACCAGTTCGAGCAGTGGCTCCACGCTAAGAAAGAAGAACAGAACACCGAACTGGTGGAATGCTTGAGGCAATGCGACGGAGGGCGTTTGCAGTGCATTGTGATGGTTCGGGATGACTTCTGGATGGCGGCGACTCGATTCATGCGGGAGTTGGAAGTTCGACTCGTTGAAGCTCAGAACTCCGCGGCGGTTGACCTGTTCGACATGGATCACGCCCGGCGAGTCCTGTCCGCCTTTGGTCGTGCCTTCGGCAAACTCCCTGAAAACAGCAGCGACACGAGCAAGGAGCAGAAGGAGTTCCTGAACCTGGCCGTGGCGGGCCTGGCCCAGGAGGGCAAGGTCATCTCGGTGCGGCTCGCCCTGTTCGCCGAGATGATGAAGGGGAAGACCTGGACCCCGGCCACGCTCAAGGAAGTGGGCGGCACGGAAGGCGTGGGCGTCACCTTTCTCGGAGAGACCTTCAGTGCGACGACCGCACCACCGGAACACCGCTACCACCAGAAGGCCGCGCGGGGCGTTCTCAACGCGCTCCTCCCCGAATCCGGCACGGACATCAAGGGCCACATGCGGCCGCAGCAGGAGTTGCGGGAGGCATCCGGATATACCAACCGTCCGAAGGACTTCGATGTACTGATCCGCATCCTCGACAGCGAAATTCGTCTCATCACTCCGACCGACCCGGAAGGGAAGGAGGATGACGACACATCCAGAGTGCAGGCCGGCGCGAGATACTACCAACTCACGCACGACTACCTCGTGCCATCGCTGCGGGATTGGCTGAACCGCAAGCAGAAGGAAACTCGGCGTGGCCGGGCGGAACTCCTGCTGGCGGATCGGGCCGGGGTGTGGAAGGTCCGCCCGGAGAACCGGCAACTGCCGTCGCTTCGGCAATGGCTGAGCATTCGCTGGCTGACGGCGAAGAAAAACTGGACGCCGCCGCAGCGGAAGATGATGCGAAAGGCTGGCAGGTATCATGCGGTGCGGGGTGCGATTCTCGGCATCCTACTTGCCGTAATAACTGCCACAGGCTTGACGATCCGGGATCAGGTTGAGGAAAAGCGGAATGCCACTCACGCCGCCGACCTGGTGCAAGCCGTCCTGAATGCAGATACGGCACAGGTGCCCACCATCATCGACGAGATGGCGAAGTATCGAATCTGGACCGATCCATTGCTGAGTGAGGAAAACGAAAAGGCGGCACCGAACTCCCGGCAAAAGCTTCATGCCAGCCTTGCCCTGCTGCCAGTGGATTCCAGTCAGGTCGATTACCTCTATGGTCGCCTGCTCGAAGCCCAGCCCCAGGACGTTCCGGTGATTCGTGACGCTCTGGTCCCGCACAGGGATGCCCTTTTGGAGCAGTTGTGGGCGGTCGTCGAGAAGCCAGAGAAGGGCAAGGAATCGCAACGGCTGCGGGCGGCGGCAGCACTGGCGAAGTATGACCCGGTGAGCGGGGAGTGGGCAGCAGTACAAGCGGCGGTTAGCAACGATCTGGTGCGTGAGCCTGCGGTGTACCTGTCGGCCTGGATGAAGTCGCTCGAACCCGTGAAGGGCCGATTGCTCGACCCCTTGTCGGAAATCTACAGCAATCCGAAACGGTCCGATGTAGAGCGTTCTCTGGCGACGGACATTCTCGCCGACTACACCGCCGACAACCCGTCGAAGCTGGCCGAACTGCTCATGGATGCCGACGAGAAGCAATTCGCCGTGATCTATCCGAAGTTTAAGTACCAGGGCGAGAAGGGTCTGCCCGTGCTGATCGCCGTGATCGAAACGACACTGCCCGCCGAGATGCCCTCCTCGGACGCGAAGCGGGAGACGCTGGCGAAACGGCAGGCGAACGCGGCAGTGACAATGCTGCGGATGAACCGCCCCGAGAAGGTCTGGCCGCTCTTGAAGCACAGCCCCGATCCTCGGGTGCGGAGTTACATCATTCATCGCCTGTTCCCGTTGGGGGCCGATCTAGCGGCGATCATTCAGCGGCTTGACGCGGATCCGGACCCGACGATTCGGCGGGCGTTGCTCTTGAGCCTGGGGGAGTTCGACGACGCGGCACTTCCGGTCGCCGCCCGGACCGCCTTGTTGCCGAAGGTGCAGGCGATCTACCGCACCGACGCCGATCCGGGACTGCACGCCTCGGCGGAATGGCTGCTCCGGACGTGGAAGCAGGAGGCGTGGCTGAAGCAGGTGAACGAGGAGTGGGCCACGGCGAGCCGGGCGGCGTCAGCCCCTGGAGTCTTCCCCGCGATCAAAGACAAGAACGCAAAAGCGCCGCAGTGGTTTGTCAATACGCAGGCTCAGACGTTCGTGGTCGTTCCCGGCCCTGTCGAGTTCGTGATGGGGTCGCCGAAATCCGAGAAGGATCATGATGAGAGACAGGCTCAACACAAGCGACGGATCGGTCGGTCCTTCGCAATCGCCTCGAAGTCGGTGACGCTGGCGGAATACCGGAGCCTGACGAAAGACAAGTACGAGATCGGCGAGAAGTACACCTACGACCCGAATTTGCCTGTGGTGGGCATTAGTTGGCACATGGCGGCGATCTACTGCAATAAGCTGAGCAAGGAGGAGTGCTTGGAGGAGTGTTACGAGATCAAGGGAACGGCCCCTGATTACAAGGTCACCCGCATGAAGGAGGGTTATCTGAGCCTTTCCGGTTACCGTCTGCCGACGGAGGCGGAGATGGAGTTCGCCACTCGCTCTGGGGCCACGACGAGCCGGTATTTTGGCGAGACCGAAGAACTGCTGGGCCAGTATGCGTGGTTCGCGAAGAGTTCAACTGACGTGCTGATGCCAGTGGGCAAAAGGAAGCCGAACGACCTGGGCCTCTTCGATGTACATGGCAATTGCTATACGTGGTGCCAGGAGGCTTACGATGCTTATCCCGATACAAAGGGCGACAAGGCTGTCGAGGATGAGGAGGGTAAACTAGTGGTCATAAGTACAGATAGTCGTGTGTTGCGTGGCGGCTCGTTCCTCAGTCAAGCGTCGAGCGTCCGCTCGGCCTACCGCAGCTACGACGCGCCGACGGACCGGGGCAACCTCTATGGGTTCCGTCTGTCGAGGATTTTTATTCCTTAGTTCTTTTACTGCTTTACTGCTTGTTCTTGGTTTTTGCCTTTAGTTTTCTCTCTACCCCGGTAGGGGTCGAAATTTGAAATTCTCAAGATGGTTTAATGATGGCAGTCCCGAAGCCACCATTGGAGTTGACGGTTATCACGAAGACGTACGATTTCATCCTGTGGAGTTGCAACCACACGGGCAAGTTCCCCCGCAACCACCGCTTCGTGCTGGGCGAGCGGATCGAACGGAATCTGTACGATCTGCTCGAAATTCTAATCCGGGCCAAGTACACCCGCCAGCGTCAGCCGTCTGGTCGTCGCGGGGAGCGCGGCCGATGGCCTTGTTCAGGAGCGAGAGTTGGCGGAGAAGGCGACCCGGAAGCGGCACCAGGAGGCCGATCGGAGCGAGGAGAACGACCATCTCAGGATGCAGTACCTGCTGGCGAAGGCCGGGCGCGCCCTCGGCAACGCCGTCCACATTGCGGCCAACGATCGGGGCCGGGTCTGGGACGGAATCCCCCTCGTATCGCTCGCGGTCGAGACACTTCCTCCACTCGGGCTGCCGCCAGAAGTTGAGCGGTCGCGGTAGGGACAGGGATTGCTCCCAGCCCCCCGCACAGATCCGGACTTGCGGAACTACCGCATCCGGCTCCTACCTCGGGTGTTTGGCGTAGAACCGCAGGTTCGGGTGCT
>JAYTUG010000365.1:0-1510 GCA_043744695.1 Gemmataceae bacterium | reverse complement strand
CGCGGCCGGCCAACCGCGGCAACGCCACCAGATGCGCCGGCTCGAAGCCCATCGCCTTCAACTTCGCCACGGCCCGATTCAGTGCCTTCACCTCGTGCCATTCGTCGAGAGCGTAGCGTGCGGCCTCCTCGCCGGGCGTGGCCTGGGCCGCGAGATTGTCCGCGAGCACGAGTTCCTGACCGAGCTTGGCGGCTTGTTCGGCGCGGAAGGCCACGACGTCTTCGTTCGTGTGGAACCAGTATTCCTTGCCGCCGAAGCGGACGTGATACACGGGGAAGACGCCGTCCTTCTCGCGGTGCATGAAGGCTTCGAGCGAGTGCCCGCGGCGTTCGAGGTTCACCGCCGCCGTCTCGACTTCCGACAGCACGGGCAGCATCTTGGCGAGGTCGTCGCCGGTGATCTGCCGAGGCGAACCGAGCAGCACGTTGAGTACGGTATCCTTCAAGCCGCGCTCGTTGAGAATCTTGGCCATCTCCTCGCGGGTCTGAATGAACCGGGCCGTCTTCTTTTCCGTCAGCTTGTAGAGCGGCGGACGGGAGACGAAGACGTGCCCGCCTTCGACGAGCTTCCGCATCTGGCGGAAGAAGAACGTGAGCAGCAGCGTGCGGATGTGCTGGCCATCGACGTCGGCGTCCGTCAGGATGATGACCTTGCCGTAGCGGATCTTGCTGATGTCTTCGACGTTCTCGATGTCGACGCCGATGGCGGCGATGAGGGCCGAGATTTCCTTGTTTTGAAGCAGTTTTTCGAGTCGGGCTTTCTCGACGTTCAGCACTTTGCCGCGAAGCGGGAGCACGGCTTGGAACATGCGGTCGCGGCCGCTCTCGGCGCTGCCGCCGGCCGAATCGCCTTCGACCAGGAAGAGTTCGCTCTTGCTGCGTTCGCGAGTGGTGCAGTCGAACAGTTTGCCGGGCAGGCTGCCGCCACCGAGGATTTTCTTGCGTTCGATGAGTGCGTCGCGGGCTTTCTTCGCGGCCAGGCGCAGCTCCGCGGCCAGCGAGATTCGCTTGCAGATTCGAGCCGCCTCCTTCGGGTTCTTCTCCAGGTACTCCGTGAGGAACTCGTACACCACGCTGTTGACGAGGCCGTCCACTTCCGGATTGTTCAGCTTGATCTTGGTCTGCGATTCAAAGACTGGGTCGGGGTGGCCGATGCTCACGACGGCGGTGAGCCCGGAGCGGAAGTCTTCGCCCTTCACGTCGAGTTCGGGTTTGAAGTGGCCTTCTTTTTTGCCGTAGGCGTTGATGGCCTTGGTGAGCCCGGCGCGGAAGCCCGACAGATGCGTGCCGCCAGCTGGGTTGAACGCATTGTTGGTGTAACAGCGAACCTTTTCATCTTCGCTGAACGTGTACTGCAGCGCGATCTCGATGGCGACGGTGCGGGCCGCGTTCTCAATCGGGGCCTCGACCTCGCGGCGAACGTAAATCGGTTGGTGCTCGACCTGCTCGCCTTCGTTCAGGTACACGACGAACTCGGCGATGCCGCCATCGTACTTGTACAGCTCGGTTCG
>JAYTUG010000364.1:0-5778 GCA_043744695.1 Gemmataceae bacterium | reverse complement strand
GCCGCTGCGAGGCGTACCAGCAGACCATTGCGGCGATCCCGGCGAGCAGCACGATGATGCTCACGCCGGTCCAGACCACGGCCTCGCCGGTGGGCCGGTTGCTCACCAGCGGCTCGTGCGGCCAGTTGCTCGTGTAGGTCAGGTCGGCTCCGGGGCGGTTGGTGGACGCCGCCCACGAAGTCCAGAAGAAGAAGGCCGCAAGCTGCCGGAGTTTTTCGGGGTCGCTCTGCGCCCCCTTGGGGATGGCGTAGTCGGACTTCCCGTTCGTGAACACGTCGGCGTAGTGTTTGAGGTTCGCCTCGAACGCTCTCGCCCGCACCGGGTCCACCGTGATCGTCTAGGTGGCGGGGTCGAACGTGTTCGTCCGCATCAGGAGTTCGAGCCGCTTCTGGAGTTGGGCCTGTTGCTCCGGCTCGATCCGGTCGAAGTCTTTTTGGAAGCCCGTGTTCGCCCACTCGTTGAGGATGAAGACGCACTCCCGGTGCAACCAGTCCGCCGACCAATCCGGGGCGACGTAGCTGCCGTGGCCCCAAATGGAGCCGACCTCCATGCCGCCCATCGCCTGCCAGACGTTCTGCCCCCTGCCGATGTCGCCGCCCGGAACGACCACCGTGCCGTCCGTGGTGACGACCCGATCGGGAAGGGGCGGGGCCTCTTGATAGATGCGAGTGCCGACCCATCCCAAGATGGTAAAAGAGAAGACCAGGACGACGGCGAAAGCCAGCCACAGGCGCTTCATTCAGACCCCTTCGATCAGTTGTTGCGAGGGAGTTGCTCGTGCCGTTCGGCGTCGTCGGCAAGGCCGTGGAGGAGCGGAGAGTACGGCACGGGAGCCGGTGACGAGGCCCCGAAGAACCCCGTCGCCGGTGTGAACGGCTCGACAATTTACCGGCTCGAACGGCCCGGCCTAGTTCTTGTTGAACTCAGCGTAGAACTCCCTGGCCTTGGCGAGCAGTTGGCCCTCGGTCGTGTGGTGGGCGTCCACGACGACCGATCCGACGACCTTGCCGGCCACGTCCGGGTGGTGGTCCTTCAAGTCGGCGAGCAACTGCTCCATCGCACTGCTCCGGCCCGTCCCGCTCCCGAACACCAACACCTGCTCGGCCCCCCGCAGCGTCTTGGCGACCGCCTCGTAGTAGCTCTTGCGTTCGGGCGGGCGCTTGCCGTCCGTCCACTCGTGGGCGGAATGCAGATGCCGCCCATACCCGTGCGGGTCGTAGGGGACGATCCGCTCGGGGACGGACCCCACGACCTCGGTCCGGTAGACCTTCGCTTCCTGGTGGTCGATGACCACCAGAAGGTGCGGGGCGGTCGCCGTCGTGTCAGATGTCGCCATGATTCTCTCCTCCGGTTTCGTTCTGCGTTGCGTCGGTTGGTCAGGGAGTCCAGCACGGGCTGGATCGATTGAACATTTCGGTCAGCCTCTCAAGACTCACCGGCTGGACGAAGTAGTGGTCGATCCCCGATTCCTGGGACAGCGTGATTCGGTGTTCCTCGGTCATGGCCTCACCTTTCCGCTTACCGATGCCGCTCACGGCGTCAACAAAAGCCGCCGTCCTGCGGATGGGCAGATCGGTAAGGTGGCCGTCGTCTTGAGTGGGCTGACGGTCAGATAAGAGAAGAGAAGGCCATCCGGCCAACTTGCAAGGGTGAATTCTACGAGCGTAGCGGGCTGAATGCGAGCCGGGGCTGACCTGACCGCATCACCGGCACTGTCCTGGACGTGGGCTGCGGGACCGGCGAGAACGCATTGTTCTTCGCCGGGCGGGGTTAGGCGGTCACGGGCATCGACTTTCTGGCAGAGCCGATCACGATAGCGAAGCGGAAATCAATCAGCCTGCCATGCACACGGCTAAAAATTGTCCAGAGAGTAAATCCACCACCATCATCGCCTTTGGATGAAAACCGAAAGTTTGCAGGCATTAATGCCGATATTGCCAGGACGGGAGTGCCAGGTTACTCGTCGACGCGAACATCGCTGAATCAGGGTCCCATGGGAAAGTCGATTTCTCTCTCGAACGGTCGACGTGCGATTGCGGCCATGCTGGAATACTCGCGAAAGATTCCGACCGTGCCCGTGAGTCGCGCGATCAACGTGGCCACCCTGGCGCAGGCTCGGGGTCAATTCCCCGATTCCGTATCCTGGACTGCGATCTTCATTCGGGCGTATGGAATTGTCTGCAAGCAGTTTCCCGAACTTCGACGTTCCTGGATCTCGTGGCCGTACCCGTACCTTTACGAACATTCCGATAGCACGTGTGCGGTGGCGGTCGAACGCGAATGGGAAGGCGAGAAGATCGTACTCATGGGCCTGATTCGCGAGCCCGAGTCCTCGTCGCTGCTCAAGATTCACAACGATCTTCTGAATTACAAGAACGCCGAGATCTGGTCGGTCTCCAGCTTTCGAGCCACACTTCGCTTCGGCTCGATGCCGAAGAGCATTCAGCGATTCATTCTCTGGAACAAGCTCGACGTATCCGGACCGCGTCGCGTGAAGCACTTCGGCACCTTCGGGATCAGCAATTACGGCAGTATAGGAGCCGAGTCGTTGCACCCTATCGGTCCCCAAACCACCGTACTCACCCTGAGTCCGATCGAGCCGAACGGCGCGATGAACGCGAAACTCGTCTATGACCATCGGGTTCTCGATGGTAGCTTCATCGCCCGGTGTCTGCTCCATCTCGATGAAGTACTTCACGACGTGATCCTGGCGGAGCTCCGGCAAGGCATGCGCATCGCCGCGTGATTCAACACCGAGGTTCCGATTCATGTGCGGAATCGCGTCGATCATGCGACTGAATAACGACTCCGTCGATACCGCCGACTTGGCGCGGATGTGTTCGGCCATCGCACATCGCGGACCCGACGGAGCGGCTTACGCAATTCTCGATCGCGGGCGCGTCGGCTTGGGGCACGTTCGACTCAGCATCGTCGATTTGAACGGCGGCGAACAACCTCTTTACAACGAAGACTATTCCATCTCCGCGGTCTGCAACGGCGAACTCTACGACTACGAACGACTGCGTCGCAGCCTGACGAATCGAGGTCACTATTTCCGCACCGCGTCCGACTCCGAGTTGCTCGTCCACCTTTACGAAGAGTACGGCACCGATCTCTTTCAGCACCTGCAGGGCGAGTTCGCGTTTCTGCTTTGGGACGCACGGCAGCGACGCTTGATCGCCGGCCGAGATCCGTGCGGCGTCAAGCCGCTGTACTATACCATCACGGCAGACGAGATCGTGCTCGCCTCGGAGATCAAGGCGATCTACGCGCTCGACCGCATCCCGCGTTCTCTCTGCACGCGCTACCTCACCGGCCCGGCGCTCGGAATCTATCGGGAAGAACTGACGCCGTTCGCCAATGTCCGGCCCGTCCGCCCAGGGCACTTTCTCGCGATCGAGGCAGACGGCTCCTATCGGGAGTGCCGCCATTATTGCCAGACTTTCGAGCCCCAGACGGACATGACCTTTGCGGAGGCGAAAACGGCGGTACGCGCACGGCTCACGAACGCCGTCAAGCGGCGGTTGGCGGCCGATGTTCCCGTCCATGCCTACCTCAGCGGGGGACTCGATTCGACGATCATCTGCGGTTTGATGTCGGAACTGGGGGCGCGGTTCACCTGTTTTAACGTCGGTTTCCCCGATTCGCCTTACGATGAATCGCACAAGGCCCGTGCGGTCGCTTCCCACTTCGGCCAGCAATTCGAAACGGTACCCTGCACGAATCAGCAGATCGCCGACAATATTCCGGCAGCCGTCTACGCAACCGAAATGCCCCTCAACAACTACAACTCGCTCGCCAAAATGGTGCTGTCCGGGTACGTCCGCGGTCGCGGAGTCAAGGTGTGCTTGACGGGTGAAGGCTCGGATGAATTCTTCGGCGGCTATCCCTACTTCAAGCTCGAAGCGATCTGGCGACTGCTCGCCGCAGGCGGAGCGGATGCCGAGAAGGGACGCAAATTGCATCGCCGCTTTAGAACGATGGAGTCTCGCTCCGAGGGCCTACTCTGGGACGGGAGTGACCGTTGGAAACGAGCGAGCAAGTTGTTCGGCTACCCGAGCTTCTTCAACCTCCGAGCCCGCGACGCAAGTCGGTGCATCGACCTGTTTTTCAACGTGCGAGGATTGGACCTTTCTCGGGAGGATATGCCCGACTTCCAACTGCGTACCTCGATGTCAAAAGAGAGGCTCGACGGCCTCGACCCGTTCAATACCTCGCGGCTGCTCACGTTGAATCAGCTTTACAACATCGTGATCCCCTCGCTGGGCGACCGAGTCGAAATGGCTCATTCTCTCGAATGCCGGCCGCCGTTTCTGGATCGCGACTTGTTGGAGTTGATGGGCACGATCCCGCCCGCCCACTTCATGGATCTCGAAAACCTGCGTGAAAAGCACCTGTTGCGCGAAGCGACGAGCGACCTGCTGCCGCCCAGCTTTCAGACCGAGCACAAACACCCGTTCCTGGCACCGACCTGGTCCAGTTTTGCAAGAACTCGCCAGGGACGGGAGTTGTTTGGAGAATTCCTCTCGGCACGGACGGCCCGCGAGGTTGGAGTCTTCCGCCCGATCGCGATCCAGGCCGCTCGATTCGCGCTGCGATTCTTCCCGCTGCCACGGGGCATGGGCCGCAAGCTCGACGCCTTGCTCGGCACGATGTTGACGACCCACCTCTTGCACCATTCGTTCGTGAAAAACAGAATCGTTTGCGATCCGGACTTTCACATGGTCAATCGTAGCCCGAAGCAGCTACCTGTCGATGACGGGGTCGCCATTCTGGGCCGCTCGGCCGTTACCGGATAGTCAAGGAGCTGATCACCGACTTCACCAGGACTGCGTGCTCCTGCACACCCGCCTGGAAGCCGACCCGACGCTGCTGCCGCGACTGCGGTTGTTCGCCCTGCTCGCCCCACCTCGAAGTCGGCGGGCGGGGAAACAACGGCAACGTCGTCAGTACGGTCTGGGGAACGGTGCTGACGGCCCACTTGGGCAACACCTGGCTGGCGCTGGAGGCGACCGTCCCGCTCGCCCGCTGTACCTGCGGGTACGTCGGCACAACCGACGGCTGGCAGGATCTGGAGCAGAATTTCCAGATGCCCGGCGACCGGCTGCGGGTCCGCCCGGGTGAGAAAGTGCCCGTAGACGGCGTGGTCATTGAGGGCACGAGCTTCGTCGATGAGTCGATGATCTCGGGAGAACCCGTCCCGGTATCGAAGGGTTCGGGCGACAAGGTGACCGGGGCCACCGTGAACGGCACGGGCAGTTTGGTCCTCCGTGCCGAACGGGTTGGCAGCGAGACGGTGCTGGCCCAGATCGTCTACATGGTCGGCGAGGCCCAGCGTAGCCGCGCACCGATCCAGGGCCTGGCGGACACCGTCTCGTCCTATTTCGTCCCGGCGGTCGTGCTCGTGGCCGTGGCCACCTTCGTTGTCTGGGCCGTCTTCGGCCCCGAGCCGCGGATGGCATACGCGCTGGTCAACGCCGTGGCCGTGCTAATCATTGCGTGTCCCTGCGCTCTGGGCCTGGCCACGCCGATGTCCATCATGGTGGGGATCGGCCGTGGTGCCGCCGCCGGGGTACTCATCAAGAACGCGGAAGTTCTCGAAGTCCTGGAGAAAGTGGACACTCTCGTCGTGGACAAGACCGGCACGCTCACGGAGGGTAAGCCCCGCCTCACCTCCGTGGTGGCCGCAGCCGGCCTGGACGAGCGCGAACTCCTCCGTCTGGTCGGGGGCCTGGAGCGGCCGAGCGAACATCCTTTGGCCGCCGCCATCGTGGCCGG
>JAYTUG010000363.1:0-5790 GCA_043744695.1 Gemmataceae bacterium | reverse complement strand
CGGTGCCAATCGCCGACGAGGCGATGGCAGAAGCGGCGCCTCCCGCGGAACCGGTGGCTCTCGGACGCAAGTGGTACGTCGTCAAGATTCAGTCCGGTCGCGAGGAAACGATCAAGGCTGCCGTCGAACGCAAAGTGCGGATCGAAGGGCTCGAAGAGTTCTTCGGTCGCATCGAGATTCCCGCCGAAGAGATCGTCGAAAAGAAAAAGGTGAAGGTCAAGGTCAAGGACAAGAAGACCGGCGAAGAGGACACGGTTTATCAAGAAAAGAACGTCACCAAGCGGCGGAAGAAGTACCCGGGCTACCTCTTCGCCGAAGTCGATTTCAACGATCGAATCTTGTACTTGTTCCGCGAGACGCCCGGGGTCGGGGATTTCGTCGGGGCCACGCTCACGCGAGCGCCGAACCCGATGCCCGAGCACGAAGTGCAATCGATGCTCACCGGCGTGGCGGTCAAGGGTGGCCCTAAACCCGGCAAGGTGAAGGTCAAACTCGACTACGAGAAGGGCGACAAGATCAAGATTCGCGACGGTGCCTTCTCGGGCATGGAAGGCGAAGTGAAGAGCATCTCGGAGGCGAAGGACGCCACCGAGACTCCGAAGGTCAAGGTCGAAGTGACGATCTTCGGTCGACCCGTGGAAGTGGAACTCGACTACTGGCAGGTGGACAAAGCGTAACAATTTAACCTGCCACTTGTGGCGGGTTCGTATCATAGCAAATCCGCCACAAGTGGCGGGCTAACCGACTCCAGGGTGGATCATGGCGAAGCAGGTGACCGCGATCGTGAAGCTCCAGTGCCCCGGTGGGACGGCGACGCCGGCACCGCCGGTCGGCCCGGCGCTCGGTGCCCACGGCGTCAACATCGGTATGTTCGTGAAGCAGTTCAACGAGAAGACCGGCGGCCCCGAAACGAAGGGGCTCATGCTGCCGGTCATGATTACGGTCTATTCGGATCGCAGCTTCGAGTTTAAAATCAAGTCGCCGCCCGCCGCGGTGCTGATCAAGCTCGCGGCTAAGATTCCCGCCGGCAAGAAGCAGGGCAAGGAAGTGATCCCCGCGGACTCCAAGAAGGGCGGCAAGTACAAGGGCTTCAGCCTGACCAAGAAGCAAGTGTCGGAGATCGCGAAGAAGAAGTTCAACGATCTGAACGCCCGCGATGTCGATCATGCAGCGAAGATCATTGAAGGCACGGCTCGCAGCATGGGAATCGTCGTCGTCGAGGGTTGAGCTCGAAACCCGGTTTCTGCTTTGGAAACCGGGTTTCTGATTTCCGCGCTTGCCGTTCGTTGACTTGTCGATAACTTAATTTATCTGCCGCACCGCCGCATCCACGAGACGCGTCGGGAGGGGTTGTACCTTCCAATTCGGAATGGGAACCCCGCCAACGGAGGTTCGACTACGTTATGGCCAAAGAGAAGAAACCGAAGGACGCCGACGCGCCCACGGAGAGTGAGAAAAAGGAAACGGCCCCGGCCACTGCCGAGATCGCAGTTCCTATCGCGGACGCCTCCAAGGCCGAACTCGCCACTCCTGCTCCTGCCCCCACTAAGGGCACGCAACTCGAAGACGGCCCCAAGAAGAAGAAAGCGGCGGGCGTTCCTCCCCGTCGCGGCAAGAAACTTCGCAACCACCTGAAGAACGTCGAGAAGAAGCTCCGCGAAGTCGGGACCGTTCCCGTCAAGCAAGCCCTTGCCGAACTGAAAAAACTCAAGCGTGCGAAGTTCGACGAGACGATCGAGGTCCACATTAACCTCGGCATCGACGTCACGCAATCCGACCAGATGGTGCGCGGTGCGATTCCGCTTCCTCACGGTATCGGTAAGGTTCGCAAGGTGGCCGTGTTCGCTCAGGGCGATAACGTCGCCAAGGCGAAGGAGGCCGGTGCAGACTTCGTCGGCGGTGCGGACTTGGTCGAAAAGGTGCAGAAGGAAAACTTCCTCGACTTCGACGTCGCCATCGCCACGCAAGACATGATGGGTCAAGTGTCGCGCTTGGGTAAGGTGCTGGGGCCTCGCGGCCTCATGCCCACGCCCAAGGCTGGCACCGTGGTGCCCGTGAACGGCGACCTCGGCGCGACCGTCCGCGAGTTCAAGGCCGGCAAGGTTGAGTACCGCTCGGACAAGACTGGCCAGATTCATGCGGGCGTCGGCAAGATGAGCTTCGACGACGAAAAGCTCGCCGCGAACATCGCCGTCTTTGTCGAAACGGTGCGGAATGCGAAGCCGTCGGGCGTGAAGGGCGTGTTCGTCTTGGGCGTGACGGTCTCCGCCACGATGTCGCCCGGCATCCGAGTCACCATCTAATCGGGCGAGCGGCCGGCGTAAGCCGGCTGTTCACTCAAAACATAACAGCCGGCTCACGCCGGCCGCTCGCCAGTGGATTCCCAATGAGCAAGAAGATCAAAGAGTTGAAGGAACTCGAACTGAACGACCTCCGTTCGCGCTTCAAGGGCGTGAAGGACTACGTCATTCTCGAGCCGATCAAGGTGGACGCGGGAACGGAGCACGAGTTTCGCAAGAAGCTCCGCGACAAGAAGTGCGTAGTCCGCCTCGTGAAGAATACGCTGGCCCGCAAGGTGTTCACCGAGAACGGCATCAACCTGGACGTGTGGTCGGGTCCGACGATGCTGGTCTGGGGCGGCGAGAGCATCAAGGATCTGGCGAACAGCGTCGACACCGCGATCAAAGAGTTGAAGAAGGATCCGAAGGCACCGGACAAATTCAAGGAAAAGACGGCGGTTGCGGATGGCGAAGCCGTGACGCTGGAAGTGGCGAAGAAGCTACCGACGCGGAAGGAAGCGATCGGCGGCGCGCTCGCGGCCTTGCTGGGACCAGCCGGGCAACTCGTGGGTTGTCTTACTGGCCCGGCCAGTCAACTCGCCGGGTTGGTTAAGGCCATCGAGGACAAGGGCGAGGCCACGCCAGTCGCGGTCGAGTCGACAGCGCCGGCCGCTGCCGAACCCGCCACGGCAGGATGAACAGATACACGCCCACCCGTTACCACGGGTGGGCTTTTAACCGATCTATTACGCAACTTCGCTGGGAAGCTTCACCCGGCACAGTATCCCGAAAGGAACCGAACGATGAGCGCCATTGCGGAATTTGGAGACAAACTTGCCGGCCTGACCCTCAAGGAGGCCGTCGAACTCAAGGACTACCTCAAGGAAAAGCACGGCATCGAGCCCGCCGGCGGCGGCATGATGATGGCCGCACCGACCGGCGGAGCTGCCGCACCGGCCGCAGTCGCGGCGGAGCCGACTGAATTCAACGTGATTTTGGAAGGGGCCGACCCCGCCAAGAAGATCAACGTTATCAAGATCGTCCGCGAACTAACTGGCCAGGGTCTCGCTGAGGCGAAGGCCACGGTCGAAGGCGGCCCGAAGGCGATCAAGGAAGGCGTCGATAAGAAGACGGCCGAAGACCTCAAGAAGAAGTTGGAAGACGCCGGCGGCAAGGTCTCGATCAAGCCGGTGTGATCCTCGGCATCGCGAAGCCGCAGGCAGTCCAGCGAGTTAGTCTGCAAAAAAAGTGCCCGGGTGGGTCGACTTTGTCGATCCGCCCGCTTATCATGTTGGTACAGCGTGATATGCCGTCGGAAAGTTCACGGCCCCAGGCCTCGTTCATACCGGACGAACGAGGAGGGCGGGCCGAACCGCGAAGCAGTGGTGAAAATGCGCGCGATCCACTCGCTCCGAACTCTGATCTCTGCCCGTCGAAATTGCACCATGCCGTTACATCAGAAATTGAATCGTTCCGCACTGAGCGGAGCCTACGTTATTCCGTTCTCGCTGCCTCCGGGCGGTTTGAACGTCGGCTGTTTCGTTAATCCATAACGTCCGCCGCCAACCGACGCAAGGTCCGTTGCAACTGGAGCAACGGACTTCCTGCGTCGCGTCACCGTTTTAACACTGTTCCGAGGCACGAGTTTCTCGCTTCGAGTAGTCCGCATCCTACTTGAACGGGAAATCTGGGACTCGGCACTTCGATAGGGAAGGGAGCACCACCTATGCCCATCCCGGCTGTACGGGTTATCGTTCCGACCGTGGAACGAAACTTCGGCCGATTCGGCGACGCTGTCGACGTCCCCGATCTCACCGACGTCCAAACCCGATCTTACGATCGGTTCCTCCAGCTCGATGTCGGGCCCGATCGCCGCACGGTGACCGGACTCGAAGGCGTGCTGAAGGAAATCTTCCCGATTGAGAGCTACGACAAGAAGATTTCGCTCGACTACGTGCGCTACGAGTTGGGCAAGCCGCGCTACGACCCGGATGAGTGCCGCCAGCTGCGCCTCACTTACGGCCGGCCCTTCCGCGTCTGGCTTCGCCTGCGCAAGTCGGACGGCACCGCCGTCGAGGAAGAAGTGTATCTGGGCGACATGCCCATCATGATCGGCGGCGGCGAGTTCATCATCAACGGGGCCGAGCGCGTCGTCGTTTCGCAGCTGCACCGCTCGCCCGGCGTCGATTTCGTGGTCACCCGCGAAGCCGACAAGGACATGCACTCGTGCCGCATCATCCCCGAGCGCGGCTCGTGGATCGAGATCAACTGCTCGAAGAAGGACACCCTCGGCGTCCGTATCGATCAGTCCGGTAAGTTCTCCGCGCTCACTCTGCTGCGCGCCATGGACCCGATGTACACCAGCTCGGCGAACATCCTCCGCGAGTTCTTCTCGGAACAGATCGAGAAGATGAAGATCACCGACAAATCGCGCGAGAAACTCATCGGCGATATGGAAGCGAGCATCCCGCCCTTCATCGCCATCGAAGATGTCATCGATCCGGAGACGGGCGAAGTCTACCTCGATGCCGGGAAGCCCTTCACCAAGGATAAGTTCGACAAGATCATTCTTTCCCAAGTGACTGAAGTCACGGTCATGCAGGAGCCTAAGGACCGGATCGTTCTCAATTCGTTGAACGAAGACGGCACCGATTCTCACGAAGCGGCCCTGCTCAAGATTTACACGCGGCTTCGCCCGGGCAACCCGCAGCAACTCGAGAAGGCCCGCGAACTGTTCCGCGAGAAGTTCCAAGACGCGAACCGCTACCGTCTCGGCCGCGTCGGCCGCTTCCGCATCAACCGCAAGTTCGACCAGAACGTGCCGGAAACCGAAATGACGCTCCGCAGCGTCGATTTCGTGAACTCCGTGAAGTACGTGCTGAACCTGCGCGGCGGCAAGGGCCACGTGGACGACATCGATCACTTGGGCAACCGCCGCCTGCGAACGATCGACGAGTTGGCCGCGGACGAACTGCGCAAGGGCTTCCTCAAGCTCCGCCGCACCGTGCAGGAACGCATGGCGATCCGCGATCAGCAGGACATGAGCCCGCGCACGTTGATTAACCCGAAGAGCGTGTCCGCGGCGATCGAATACTTCTTCGGCCGCAGCGAGCTGAGCCAGGTCGTCGATCAGACGAATCCACTGGCTCAACTCACCCACGAACGGCGGCTTTCGGCGCTGGGGCCAGGCGGTTTGAACCGCAAGCGTGCCGGGTTCGAAGTGCGCGACGTGCACATTTCCCACTACGGCCGCATCTGCCCGATCGAGACGCCCGAAGGCACGAACATCGGGCTCATCTCGTCGCTCTCGATCTACGCCGAGATCGACGAGTACGGCTTCCTCAACACCCCGTACAAGGTGGTGAAGAACAAGAAGCTGACGGACCAAGTGGTGCGACTTCGGGCCGATGAGGAATCGACCGCGAAGCTCGCGCCCGCCGATATTCCCACCGAAGGCGATCGCATCACGGCCGACCGCGTGAACGGCCGCTTCGACGGCGACCTCCAGAGC
>JAYTUG010000362.1:0-1514 GCA_043744695.1 Gemmataceae bacterium | reverse complement strand
TCTTCGGCCATCCGCTTCCGCAACAGCACCGCGTATTCCTGCGCCGAGTGATTGCGCGTTGGATTGAGTTGCAACCGAATCACGGTGTCCTGCTGGCCAGCGTTTGCCGAGTACGCCGCGGACCAGTCGTTGTTCAGCCCGATTTCGGAAACGACCATCTCCAGTTCGTGCGGCGGGATCACTTCCGCAATCGCGGCTTCGACATCGACGATGCGTTTTTCGGTGGCATCGAGCCGAAGGTTGGACGGCCCGCGAACCTGAATGGAAATCTGACCGGCATCCACGGCCGGGAAGAACTCCTGGCCGATGAACTTCACCAAGCCGAGCGAACCGACGAACAACAGCCCGATGCCGACGAGCACCGCGAACCGGTGTCGCAGAGCAATTTCCAACAGGCCCGCGTACATTCGGCCAAGGCCGTCGATCGCAGTGCTGATTCGGCCGTACACGCGAGCGAAGAAACCGGGCGTGTGCGAGTGGCGGGCGTGACCACCGGGATTGTGATGGCCGTGGCCGTGGCCGCGGAGCATCTTCGAGCAGAGGGCGGGGACAAACGTCCACGACAGAATGAACGAGGCGATCATGGCGAAGGCCACGGCCAGCGTGAGCGGCTTGAAGAGGAACCCCCCGACGCCCGGAGTCAGGGCCACCGGGCAGAGGACGATGATGAGCGCGAGCGTGGCCACGATTACGGGAAGCGTGAGTTCGCCGGTCGCATCCGCTGCCGCCTGCTCCGGCGTCTTCCCCATCCCGAGATGCCGGTGCGTATTCTCCAACACCACGATCGCGTTATCGACCAGCGGCCCAATCGCGAGGAACAGCCCGCCGAGCGTCATGACGTTGATCGTGTTGCCGGACGTCTTGAGCCCGATGATCGCTCCGAGAATCGCGAGCGGAAGCGACAGCGACGCGATCAGCGTCATCCGCCAATCGCCGAGGAAGACGAGGATCATCAGCGAAACCAGGATCGCGCCGATCACGCCTTCGTGGATCAGGCTCTCGATCGACTTGCGGACGTACTCCGATTGGTCGATCACGAAGTCGACCTTGCTCCCTTCCGGGAGTTCGGCCTCCATATCGGCAAGCGAAGCCCGCACGCCATCGGCAACCGCCAGGCTGCTCGCGCCCGCTTGCCGATAGATGGGAACGAACACCTGCTGCTTGCCGTTCACCCGGACCCGCGACTTTTGAATCACCGCATCGTCCACCGCCGTTCCCACATCGCGCAGATACACCTGCCGACCCGGCTCGAACACGATCGGCATGTCGTTCAAGTCGTCGACGGCCCGCACCATCATGTTGGTGTCGAGCGAAACCTGGTGATCTCCGAAGTAGGCGGTCCCCGGCGAGACCATCATGTTGCTGCGGTCGAGCGCCTGCACCACGTCGACGGCCGAGAGGTTGCGAGCCTCCAATTTCTTCGGGTCGAGGTAGATCATCACGCGGCGATCCTTGCCGCCGACGACGACCGGCGCGACGACCCCACTGACCGACCCGAGTCGATTGCGAACTTC
>JAYTUG010000361.1:0-22344 GCA_043744695.1 Gemmataceae bacterium | reverse complement strand
ATCTGCGACAAGTGGGGCGTCTCCGGCGACTACCACGAGTTCGCCTTCGGCCCGGCGCGGGACAAAGCCGGCAACTTCTTCATCACGCTCAACGTCGGATTCGGCGGCGGCCATCAAGCCAAAGCCGCGTGGCGCGGCTGGTGCGTGAAGGTCACTCCCGACGGCAAGATGGAACCCTTCGCCTACGGCCTCCGTTCTCCCAACGGCATCGCTTTCTCCCCGGAAGGCGATCTGTTCTACTGCGATAACCAGGGCGAGTGGGTCGTGTCGAACAAGATGCACCACTTGAAGCAAGGCAAGTTCTACGGGCATCAGGCGGGGCTGCGTTGGGTGAAGGACTCGCCCTTCGCGGGCAAGGTGCCGGACAAAGTGGCGAGCGGCATGATGTACGACGGGCAGAAGGGGCCGGGCGCGAATGCACCCAGCGGCATGCCGGAACTGGACCCGCCGTGCATCTGGTTCCCGTACGGCCGCATGGGCAAGTCCGTCAGCCAGCCGATTTGGGACGCGACTGAGGGCAAATTTGGACCGTTCGCGGGGCAGTGCTTCGTCGGCGATCAGACCAATTCCGTCGTGATGCGCGTCGCTCTGGAGAAGGTGAATGGCGTGTATCAGGGGGCGTGCTTCCCGTTCCGCAGCGGGTTGCAGTGCGGTGTGAATCGGCTCGCCTTCGCCCCAGACGGTTCGCTCTTCGCGGGACAAACGAACCGCGGTTGGGGCTCGCTCGGCGGTAAACCCTACGGCCTGCAACGACTCATCTACACCGGCAAAGCACCGTTCGAGATCCACCACATCGCACTGAACTCGACCGGCTTCGACCTCACCTTCACGAAGCCGATCGAGCCCAAGGGGGAAGGCATCGTGTCGATTGGTTCTTACACGTACATTTACAACAGCCAGTACGGTGGGCCGGAAACGGATCGCCGCGCGGAGAAGGTGTCGAAGCCGCGCCTCTCGGCAGACGGCAAGACGCTTTCCGTGAGTGGGCCCGATCTGCGCAAGGGCCGCGTCTACGAGATCCAACTCGATGGCGTGAAGAGTACTGAGGGCGAGAAACTGCTCCACGGCGAGGCCTACTACACGCTGAACGAATTGGTGAAATAAAGGCGAGCCGAGCGGCTGACGCCGCTCGGCTCGCCCTCACGACTTGCAGTGGAACAAGCCTCGCTCGCGGATCAACTTCACCACGGGTTCCGGCACCATCTTCTCCCATTCGGCGTCGCCGGTGCCGATCATCTTCAACACCTCGCGGCTATCGATCCCCAAACAGTCCGGATTGTGATTGTCGATCCTCACGATCCGACCCGCCCTCACCCCGAAGTCGTACAAGGGCTTCCGGTCCGGCGGTAGGTCGAGGTTGTCGACCGTCATCAACTCCCCCGTCGATCGGTCCACATACGGATAAACGAACAGCCTCGTGTCGCCGCGGAACAACCGACCCAGCGCCTCCAGTAAGCCGCCATCCAAAGTCGTGTAGTAGCTGGGGTCGAAGATCTCGGGCACGGCTGCGACGCCCATTGCCAGGCCAATCGGTTTCACGGTCTGCTTGCGGAGGTAGGCCGCCAGCCGATAGTACTCCGAGTAATCGGAAACCATGACGTTGAGGCCGGACGCACTCAGGACGTCGGCCCGATTGAGGAAGTCGTGAATGTCGGGCGTGCCCGCATCCTTCCCCGCTCGCAGATTCCGCATCGTGATCTCGGCCACGTTGACGATGCAAAAGTCGTCTTCGTCCGGCAGAATCTCTTGGAACTTCAAGGTGGCCGCCCGCAGGATGTCGAGGTTGACGTGGGTCACGGGCCGAAAGCTGCCGCGTTCCACCAGCACCGGCTTCTTGTAGAACAGTTCGCTCGGCAACAGCACCTTGCCGTTCGGGCCGAACATCGCGGCCTTGGCCAGCCCGTGCTGAACCAGGCTCAAACTCATGAGGCGGTTGTCGAGTTCTCGGAACCCGCTGCCGGAGAACTCGATCATGTCGATCTCGATCCGGCTCGAATTGAGTTCGTCCATCAGCGATTGAATGAGCAGTTCCGGCTCGCGATGCAGGAAGAACGCTCCGTAAAGCAAATTCACGCCGACGATGCCGATGACCTCTTGTTGGAGGACGTTCGACGGGTCCATGAGCCGGAAGTGGATCTCGATCTGCGAGGGCTCGTCGTGCGGGTGCATTTGGAAGCGTACGCCCATCCACCCGTGGCAATCGTTGGTGCCCAGGAAGTTGCGTGCGGAAACGGTGTCGGCGAAGGCGAAGAACGCGGTTGTGCCGCCGCGAGTCGCCGCCAGTTGTTCCAGATTGAGGGCGTATTCTCGTTCGAGCATGGCCTCCAGTCGCTGTCGGCTCACGTAGCGATTGGCGGTTCCATACAAGGCATCGCTCACGGCCATATCGTAGGCGGAGATGCTCTTGGCGATGGTGCCGGCGGCACCCCCGACTTGGAAGAACCAACGCACCACCTCTTGACCGGCCCCGATCTCGGCAAAGGTTCCGTAGCGGCCTTTGTCCAAGTTGATCCGGAGTGCCTTGCCGTGCGTGTCGTGCAGATCGATGTCGACGGGGCACGGGTTGGGAGGAAGCATTGAAAGCCTCGCGGGAAAGTGATCCGATCCGTGTCCAGTGTATGATGGTCGATACCCGCATTGGAGTTTCCGTCTCGTGCTCGAACTTCCCAGCCCTCTCGATATCGCCTTCAGCGATCCGAATCATCCGTTCCACCTCCACCACATGGAGAGGGCGCTGGAAGAAGCGTCGGCGGCGGATCGCGAGGACGAGGTGCCGGTGGGCTGCGTGATTCTGTCGCCCGAGCGCGGCATCATCGCTTCCGCCCACAACATGCGGGAACAACTTCACGATCCCACGGCCCACGCCGAGATGATCGCCATCACGCAGGCCGCCGAGTCGCTCAAATCGTGGCGGCTGGAACACTGCATTCTGTACGTCACGCTCGAGCCCTGCCCGATGTGCGCCGGCGCGATCGTTCAGGCTCGCATCCCGATGGTCGTCTTCGGCTGCACCGATCCGAAAGCCGGGGCCTGCACCACGCTGTATCAGATCACCTCCGACCCGCGCCTCAATCACCGCGCTCGCGTCATCGGGGGTGTGGAGGCCGGGCGGTGTGCCGCGATGCTGAGCGACTTCTTTGCCCGGAAGCGGGCGCTCGGGAAGAAGTGATCGCGCCGCGCCCGTACAACCCGCATCACCCGCAATCGCTCCTTCGTGCCCGCCGACGAACTTGAAACTCTTGCGCTCCCGTTCAACTCCGCGGGGTGGTAGACTGTTTGAACCAGCATCTCGCGTTTGGAGTCCTCACCATGTGGTTTCGATCGGCTGCCGTCGCCAGCCTCCTGCTTCTGCTCGCGGGCCTGACCTCGGCGGATTCGCCGAAGGTGTACTCGAGGGCGGTGCCTCCCGAGAAGGCCGCACTCGACCGGCTCAACTTGAAGACTGAGTGGACGGTGTACCTGCCGGTCGAGGGTCGCCGCGATTCCATCGAGATGGTGCAAACCTTCGACGATCAGATTTTCGTCCAGACTCGCACCGGCTTGCTCGTCGCGATCGACGCCCGAACGGGCAAGATTCTCTGGACGGCGGCACTCGGTAACGGAGGATACACCAACGTCTATCCCGTCGCCGTCAATTCGCAGTTCGTTTTCGTTTCGCACGTCACGCAGCTTTATGCGTTCTACCGCTTTACGGGGGTGGTCGAATTCACCACGGATCTTGGCACGCCGCCGACCGCGGGCCTCGCAGCGGATAACGAGGCGGTCTATGCCACATTGGCCACTCGACCCGGTGCGGCGGGCGTGGAACGAATCGCGGCTTACAACATTCCGAGGCCGATCGTGCTGCCCGACCCCGCGAAGGTCGCCGCGACCAAAGCCTCGGACAGGGACGCACGGACCGTCAATCCCGTCGACGACCTCACCAGGCGGTATCCGGTGAACGGCGTCTCGCGAACCACGCCCTCCACGGTCATCGAGGATCGCGTACGCTCGAATCTCCGCGATGCTCCGATCGGTGGCATGGCGGGTTCCAAGACTCCTTCGCTGGCCGTGACGTCTCGCGTCACTCCGCCGTACATTCGGGAAGGGACGCCGCCAGTCTACTCGCTCGTCGTGATTCCCTCGTTGCGGCAGCCCTTCCACCTGCGCGACGAATCGTCGAAAGACATTCAGCGAACGCCATCGCTGTCCACGATTCCGCCCTCGATCGCCGCCTCGTTGGCGCTGTCGGATCTTCGTCCGCGCGGCGTCGAGCCGAAGTTGCGCTGGGAATACGGCATGACGAGCGGAGTTGCCTTCAACCTCACGCAAACGCCGCAACGCATCTGGGCGGTCACCGAGAATCGCGGCTTCGTCGCACTCTCGAAAATCGATAAAACCCCACAGGTCAAAGGGGTGACGTTCGAACAAATCGCGGCCGCGCCCGGACAGGCCGGAACGGTTGGCTACCTTCCGCTCGGCGACGGCACGCTCATGGCCGTCGATCTCGCAACCGGAAATCTGGTGGGCGGGTTGAACGTGTTTTGGAAAGCGAATATCGGCGGCAGTATGAACCGCACGCCCATCGTGACCGACGAGGCAGTCTTTGCGGCAGGCGACAACTCCGGAGTGGCGCGGGTGAATCGTGCGAATGGAGAAGTCACTTGGGTTTCACCCGCGGCCTCCGATCGCGTACTCGGTGTGAATCAGGATTTCGTCTACATCCAAGATCGTCAGGGCCGACTTCAAGTCTTCGACGCCAAGCGGGCCAATGCCGGTGCGGGTCGTGCCCTCCCGCTCAGTTCCCTCGACATGAGCACCTTCAACGTTCCCATCGTGAACACGGCTTCGGATCGCATTTACTTCGCCGCGGATAATGGCCTCCTGGTTTGTCTGCGAGACGCATCCGCGAAGTACGCCGTGCCCGTTCGAATGGCCCCGGAGATTCTCGTAACCGGAACGGCGAAGCCGGGCGTCGAGGGTTTGAAGAAGGACGCGACTCCGAAGAAGGACGAAACTCCGAAGAAAGACGAGACCCCAAAGAAGCCGTGATTGGCGGCGCCAGAATCGGATAGCTCGCGTGCCACCACGTTCTTAGAGTAACGGCAGAAGGGACCCACATGCCCACTGCCGCGATCGCCGACCCTGCCGCAGTTCCCATCATCGGCGAAATTTGCGACTTTATTCGGGCCAACCTCGATAGTTCGCTCACGCTGGCACGCCTCGGTTGCGAGGCAGGCATGAGCGCGGGACACTTTCAGCGGCTCTTCAATCGGATCGTGGGCGTGAGCCCTCGGCAATTCGCGGATGCCTGCCGACTCGATCGACTCAAGTCGCGACTCAAAGAGAACGAGAACGTGACGCAATCGATGATCGAGGCCGGTTACGGTTCCAGCAGCCGGCTTTACGAACGCACCGATTCGCAACTCGGGATGACGCCCAAACAGTATCAACGTGGAGCAGCCGCCGCACGCATCCGCTTTGCGACGGCTTGCTGCCCGATGGGTCGACTCGTCCTCGCGGCCACGGATCGCGGAATCTGCGCCGTGAGCCTCGGCGATGACGACGCGGAACTCGAAGCGTTTCTCGCCTCCGAATTCCCCCTCGCCGAACTCACCCGAGACGGCGCGGGGCTGCAGGTCTGGCTTCAGGAGATCGTCCGCCACCTCGAAGGGTCGCAGCCGCACCTCGACCTGCCGCTCGACATTCGAGCCACCGCTTTTCAACGCAAGGTGTGGGAAGAACTCCAGCGCATTCCCTACGGCGAGACGCGTTCCTATCGGGACGTGGCGAAGGCACTCGGCAACGTCAAAGCCGTGCGGGCCGTGGCTCGGGCCTGTGCGACGAATCCGGCTTCAATCGTAATCCCGTGCCATCGCGTGGTGGGAAGCGACGGCAAACTCACGGGCTACCGATGGGGCTTGCAGCGCAAGCAAGAATTGTTGGAGCGGGAGAAGCAATCGAAGCCGTGAGGCGGCTTCGCGGGAAGCGTTCGATCAAGACGCGGCGACTTCGACCCGATTCAGAATGCGACGCAGGCCCGCAGAAGGCTTGAGCGTTTCCTGAGCCAGTTGCTTGAAGTAAAAGCTCGGCACCTGCCCGGTGATGACCACTTCCGCATCGCTCACGGTGACCACGAGGCGCCGCAGTTGCGGCAGGGGGCTCGTCGTGAGGATTTCGGAGGGCTCGGGTGCCAAAACAGATGGACCGCTCATCGTGATACTCCATTCGATGGGGGCAACTCGTGCGGCAACTTCCCGCGAATCGTACCGACGCTTCGTTCATGAAGCGCGACGGGGAACGTGCCGTGTGCAACTGCAGGGCAAGAAGTGGGCGAGGCCATCCTGTTACCGTGCGATTTGGGAGACTCCATCCCCCAAGTGACGATGGTAAATTGCTTTTCGGGCGGTTGCAATCCACAAATCGCGATTTTCTTCAAGATTCATGCAATCCGCACGAGCAGGCCGAAGTCCGCTGTGGGTCTTGAAGGCCGAAGAATTCGAAATAGAACAGGGCCGCACGCCCGTTTGAAGTGACACCCTCCGGGATCCTAGCATGGCGAATGCCCACGAACACCTCGAGCAAGCCGAACATGCCGAGCACGCAGCTCACAGTCCATTCGACAAGCGCGTCGCCGTGAGCGTGGCAGTGGTGGCGGCCGTGCTAGCTGGGATCAGCATGCTCGGGCACCGCAAGCACAACGAGGTGCTGCAACTCACGACCGAAGCCAATATCCACCACACGCAGGCCACCGACACGTGGGGCGAATATCAAGCCGTGAACGTTCGCGACCACGGCTACGACTTCACCAGCGGCATCTTGAAGGAAGTGTCGAAGGCCGAGCCGAAATACGCATCGGGCTTGAAGCCGTTCATCGAGAAGGCGGACGAACAGCACAAGAAGTACGAGAAGCGCTTGCCGCAACTCAAGGGCGATGCCGAGAAGTTGGTTCGCACCGCCAAGGATCGGTTGGAGGAGTCGCACCAGGCGCACCATCAGGCAGACCGCCTCGACTACGGCCACGTCGGTGCCGAGATCGGCATCATACTCTGTTCGATGACGTTGCTCACGAAACGGAAAGTGTTCTGGCTCGCGGGGCTCGCTTCCACGGTACTCGCCATCGCGCTGGTCGTTTCCGCCTACACGCTGCCCCACGACGCGCACACCGGCGACGAAGCCGCTCACGCACACTGAGATGGCAATCACCGGCCTGCTGCGACCCTGGCAATCGGCTCGGCTCGGATGGAGCGCGGTCGCCCTCGCGCTCATCGCGGGAGTGCCGCTCTTCGTCTGCATGCCGCTCTGGACCGATGCCACGCTCTACGATGTCGCGGCTCGAAACATCCTGCGCGGCGGCGTTCACTACCGAGACGTATTCGATACGAACTTGCCGGGCATGGTCGGGGCCACGGCCGCGATTCGCTCCATCGCCGGCTGGCGTTCTGAAGCCATTCGCATTGCCGATTTGCTGATCGTCGGGGGATCGGTCGCGATCCTCGTTCTCTGGTTGAAGCGAGCCGGTGCCAGTGCCGCGGCTCAGTCCTGGTTCGTCGCGGCGGTCGCTCTCTTCTATCCATTTACCTCCGAATTCAACCACTGCCAGCGCGACCCTTGGATGCTGCTTCCGGCCGCGCTCGCGGGTTTGTTGCGACTCCGGCAAGTTGCGGCAATCCAAGCCGGGGAGCGCGCCTCGCTGCGCCGTGCGATGCTCGAAGGATTTCTCTGGGGGCTCGCGATCTGGCTCAAGCCGCACGTCCTCGTACCCGCGGCATTCGTGTGGCTGGTCTCACTTCGACTGGCGAGAAAAGACGCAATCCGCGATTTCCTCGGCCTCCTGGCTGGCGGCTTGCTTTGCGGGGTGCCCGGCATCGTCTGGCTCGTCGCCTCCGGAACGTGGCCGCACTTCTGGGACATTTTCGCGAACTGGAATCCCGAGTACCTGCGCGAAGGAGTTTGGAGCGAAATCCCGCAGAAATTCCTCTACCTCTTCTGGTGCTTCCAGCCGTGGGGGCTCATCCATTTCGCGGCCCTTCCACTTGCCGCGTGGAGCTTGTTCGGCGGGCGCGCCAGCGACGGAGCGACTTCCCCATTGCTGGAGCGTACGGCTAACGCTCGCGCAATTCTCGCGGCACTGTATCTCGGGTGGGTCGCTCAGGCCGTGACGGTTCAGAAAATCTTCGACTACGTTCAGATTCCGCCGATGCTGTTGGCCCTGGCCGTGCTGGCGTCGCGCGGTTGGTGCGTCGGCTTTCCGTTCGCCGTTTGGTATGCCGTACTCGGAGTTGCGTGCCTCGTGCCTCCTCTCCAGGATGAAGTCCGTGCCTTTAACGCAGCGAGCCCCATCGTTCGCGTCGATCGCCATCCCGCGACGAACCCGAGAATGGTCCGGCTCTGGCCGCGTTGTTGGAGCGAGCACGGATCGCCCGAACTCCGCAACGAACTCGGTCAATACACGAACGTTCACTGCGCCACGAACTGGGTCGAACTCGAGGCCGTGGCCGAGTTCCTTCGAACGGTGGAGCCGCCGATTCGCGACCGCGAACTCACCTGCTGGCACGATTCGACACACCCGCTCTATCTCATGCTGGATGTCGAGCCTTCGACCCGATACATGCACTTCGGAACGGTGTTCGCCTTGCGTGGGAAAGTCGAGGGGATCCAAGTGGAAGTGGCGAAGTGCCCGCAACGGTATGCGGTCGGCGATCTGCGGCGAATGACGCATCGCCACGAGAAGGCCTACGCTTCGGGCGAGAGGGGACGACTATCACTGCCGGGTTGGTTCCCGAGTTCGGAGCGCGATCGCTTCCCGTGGAATCAACCGATTGCGTTCCGAAGTGGCCGCTACTTCGTTCACCGCATCGATCGGCGTCCCAAGCCCGAGGAGATCGACATCCCGGATTGGAGCAGTCTGAAGGATTGAATCCCGAGTTACTTCTGCTTCGACCACCACGCGCGCCATGCGGTTGCGGAGGCCTTGCATTCGTTCTTCGTCGCACCGGCCTTGGGGCCGAAATCTTGCGAAGTCAGGCTCTTCAAACCAGCCTTGGCCGCACGAATCACAATCTCGTCGTCGTCGGTCAGGCGATCGATCAAATCCGGGACGTGAGTTTTGTCGTCCTTCATGGCACACGCCAGAACCGCGCCGCGGCGAAGTTCCGCGTCTTCAGCGGTCGTCATGATCTTGAGCGTGTCGGCGGCCATTCGCGTGAGGCGTTCGGCGAGCGCCTCGCGGGCCTCCTTCTTGCGTTCGCCATCGAGCCGGTGAATGGCGATGACGAGGCTCTTGGTGAAGTCGCCGCCTTTGGCGTCGCGCATCTTCTCGAGCGCCTTGGTCCAATCGGTTGCCGGTACCGAGACGAGTTGGTTCGCGAGTTTGGCAGCTTCGTCTTCGACGGGGCTGGGAAGCGGCTTGGTGCCGGTACTGCCGGGAGTCTTGGGCGACGGCACGGCCGAAGGATCGACAGTGCCTCCGGCAGGCGTGCCGCCCGACGCACCGGCGCGGAGTTCGTTGTCCTTGCCGTTGCGGAACTTTGAAGACAGATCACGGGCCAGATCGGCTTTGCAAAGGAAGAGCAGGGCGAAGGCCGTGTTCACCTCGACACCGTAATTTCTGGCGTCTTTCCAAGAGCCGTCTGGTGCTTGGGACTTGATGAGCAAGTCCGAACCGACATCGTACCAGTCGACTCCGCCGATTTTTTCGAGCCCATAGATTACGCCAACGCGCTCGACCGACCAAAGGAAGTACAGGTCGCGGTCGCCGTGTCTTGCGCCGCCCCCAAGGAGTCCACCCTCCCGAACGTAGGCACTGAGCGCACCTCCGAGGCCATCGAGGGCACGCTGAACGGCTGGGTCGCGGGCAGCGGGCTTCTTGACTTCCACCGTTTTAGCCGGCGTTTCGGTAAAGAACGGATCGTTGGGCTTCGGCTCCTTGCTCGGCTTCACCTCTTTGGGTGGTGCCTCGGGTTTGGTCGCTCGACGAGCGTTGCCGGTTGCGAGCCCGAGCAGCCCACAGCAGGTCATGGACGGCGACGGTGGCGAACCGAGCATGTAGTTCCACCCGCCCGTGCGCTCGTCTTGGGTCGCCCGGAACCGCTTCTCGATCAGATCGAGCGAAGCCTCGACGGGGACGCCGTGCTTCCGCGACACCCAGATCCCTAGGACGCCAAATTGCGTGTTCGAGTTGTCGTCCAGCTGGGGTGAATTGTCGTTCTGTCTCGCTTCCACCAACTGCCTCAGGTAGGTCGTCACATCCGGGTGCATTTTGGGAATTGGCTTGTTCTTCGGAGCCGGAGGCACCTTCGCATCGACATCCTTTCCGGCTACCAGTTGGTCCATCTTCAAATTGGTCTTCAGCCAACGGGCGTGGTCGTCCGGCACACTTTTGACGCACTCATAAGTCCAGCCACCCTGGCCGTTCTGCCCCACGAGCAAGCGCGCAGCCAGCATTTGGATCAGTGGTAAATCCGAAGGCTCTTCCAGTCGATCGAGAAAGATCAAGCACAGGGCAATCTGGTACGTGCGGTGCTGGGTATAAGCCGCGGCTCGAATCGCGTTAATCACGTTCTGCATGGAGGGGTCGTTGGCGGGAACCTTGGCCTCCAACATAGCGATGCCCGCGAGGGCAATCGGCCCAATTCCGGCGAGCTCATTGCCTCCCACCTCTTCGGTCGCTCCCTTCGCATATCGGGCTTTGAAGTAGCTTGCACCTTTCGCGATGGCATTGTCGATGTCGCGCTGGCCAGCAGCCGAAGCCGAACCGGCCGCGAACAGGAGAACGAGCGATGAGGCCGAGCAGACGAACCGGGCCATCGGAAATCCTCGGAAGCGGATGACGGGTTCCACCGATCCGACGTTACTCTAACACACGGCAAAATGGAAGGCACCAACAAACTCTCACCGAACGATCACTTCCACCGGCACCCAGTGGTTGATCCCATAGGTGCGGCGATCCCCATCGCGCTTCTCGGGTTGAGTTCCGCCCGCCTCATCCGTGCATCGCACCAGTAATTTCGCAGGCCCTTTCACGGTCGGGGTCCACTCCCACTTCCACTTCACCCAGCAGAAGGGTTTCGGCTTCTCATCGAGCGGAACCTCGACCCAGGTTTTGCCGCCATCGGTGCTCGTCTCGACCTTTGCAACTTTGCTCTCTCCGGCCCACGCGGCACCGAACGCCGAATAGGGCTTTCCGAGCGGCACCACTTCGCTCGGTCCCGGCCTTGCGATGGCCGCCTTCGGGAGCATCTCCGTGATGGGGACGATCTCGGGATCGGAGCCCGTCGGCCTCACGTAGTAGGAATAGTCCAGCGTTTGGAAGTAGCCTTGATAAGGCCGATCCACGACGATAATGCGGTTGAGCCACTTCACGGACGACATGCCGAACCAGCCGCCGACAATGGCGCGGAGCGGGAAGCCGTGGGCCGGCGTGAGTGCCTCGCCGTTCATGCCCCAGGCTAAAAGAACTTCTGGTTTCTTCGCTTTGGCGAGCGGCAAACTTCGGCTGAAGTGGATCGCACCCGGCGTCGCCGGGTCGGTGGTGATCGCTCCCGTGTCTGCCCCCGCGAGCACGACCTCTGCGGCCCCGGCCTTCGGCTTCGCGCGTTCCAGAATCGCTCCGAGTGCAAGGCCGGTCCAGTCCGCGTTGCCGACCGCACCGTGCCCCCACTGCGCGCCGCGAACCGAAGGGATTAGAAACACGCGACCGTTCCCCGCACACTCCATCGTGAGCGGAGTCGTGACCTCGCCCATTTGCTTGAGGTCGTCGAGAGTCAGTTCCAATCGGTTCTCCACATGCCCCTCGACGACCAGCTTGAACGTCTTCGCATCCAGTTTCGGTGTGGGGAAGTGACTTCGCACGTAAAACCGTTCGGTCGGCACCTTCCAGTCGGAAAGCGATGCGAACGGCATTTCCAGATTCTGCGGTTCGTTCTGCCGAACGATCATGCCCTGGAACTCGGGCTCGGCCGCACGTGCTGAAGCGAGTGAGGCGAAGGGAAGGGCAGTCGTGGCCCGCAGCAAGTCGCGACGAGTCGGGAACATGGCATGCTCCAACGGTGCCGGGAACGTCCGAGATTAGGTTACGAGATCGCGGGGTTGAAATGCAAGGAGCCGTACATTCGGGGTGTGCACTCGAAGTAGGCATGGGTGGCACCCAACGCTGGTAACGATATCACAGGAACGCTTTCGCCGCCCGGATCTCAGCTGGCGTGGCTTTCCGGAGTTTGGGTGCGCCGCAGGGACGGCGGCGTTTCTTTCGCGGGTAGCGGCGGCTCGCTTTGCTCGTTGTCCGCTTCGACTCGTCCGCCTTCCGGCACTCCGCGAGATCCAACGGCTCGTCGGCGTCCAGCAGGGCGGCGGCGAATGCATCCAGGACCTGCCGCGGGCTGAGTCGTTCCAACCGTTGGGCGCGGAAGCACAGTCTCGCCACGAACAGCGACGCCCAGATTCCCACGATCCCGGCTTCCAACTCACAATACCTTCGCCACCAGATCACAACTGAGGGTTAGCACCCGGCTGGGACTTGCTCTTTCCTTCGGCTCAAGTTCTGGACTAGGTTATCCCCACGCCTGGGCCATCCGGCTCGGGCCGCTTCGTTTCCTCCGGATGAGACATGGAAGAACTGTTCAATCAAGTCGGCGATCTCTTCGTGAAAGTGGTCACGAACCTAACCCACCCCGAGGCCTGGAAGCAGGCGCTCTCGAGCCCCGGCGTTACGCTCGCCGCGTTCATCGTGCTGAACCTCATCGTCTTCACGGAAACCGGCCTGCTGTTCGGCTTCTTCCTGCCCGGCGATTCGCTCCTCGTTACGGCCGGCGTCGTGGCCTCTCTCGTGGATTGGCCCATCCACATCTTGATCCCGACGCTCTGCCTCGCCGCCATCCTCGGCGACACGAGCGGCTACCTCATCGGGAAGTTCGCCGGTCCGCGGCTCTTCCGCAAGGAGAAGTCCTTCTTCTTCCGCAAGGACTACCTGCTCGCGGCGCAGGAGTTCTACACGAAGCACGGCGGCAAGACGATCGTGCTGGCGAAGTTCGTGCCGTTCATCCGGACGTTCGCGCCCGTCGTGGCCGGGGCCGGGAAGATGCCGTATCGCCGCTACCTTGCGTTCTCGGTGATCGGTGCCCTCCTCTGGATCAACAGCATGATCTGGCTCGGCTACACGATCCACCTCTGGCTCGACCCTCTGTTGAAGCCGATCTTCGGAGAAGACTTCCAGATCGCGAAGCACATCGACAAGGTGATCATCGTGGTGGTGGGCATCTCGGTGTTGCCGATCGCGATCAAGGGCTTGAAGGGTTACCTCGCGAAGCGGCGGGCGGCACAAGCGACGACTCCCGTGGTCTAGGCTCTGTTTGAGAACCGCAACCGTGGGAAAGACTCTCTCGCACATTTCACCACAGAGGCACGAAGATCACACAAAGAACACAAAGGATCGAGATGAACTTGCTCCTCTTTGTGGCCCTTCGTGTGAACTTTGTGCCTTTGTGGTGAACTAGCTTTCACGAATCTTACACTGATAAACAGAGCCCTAGCATTCGAGTAATACGAACGTAGTCGTCACCATGCGCCGACGTTCGCGAACGATTTGCGCGAACGCCAGGTTCGCATCTTCGTGCCACTGATCGGAATTGTTCCAAAGGGCAACGAGGCCCACTGTATCGAGGAAGACAGTATTCATGGTTGGTGTTCGTTATGTCGCTCAGCAAGATCTCCTTCACCGCTGTTGAACCGCATACGAAGAATGGCATAGACGTCGTCCAGGGTCGGAATCTTCTTCGATTCCTGAACCTGCAACTCGACGAATGTTTGCTCCGGCAAGTCGACGGCCTCGATTGGGCGGAAGACGCCGCCCTCGTAAACTGCGTGGATCGTCTTCATCATCGCCGCACCTCCGATTACAACACCATATCATCTTATCGACAAAACGAGAGGGCAAGCCATGCCAGCCACGGCTTTCAACGCGTTCCTTCGCACGCAGCTCGACGACCTGAAGACCAAGGGTCTGTACAAGTCCGAACGGCGGATCGAGTCGCCTCAAAATGCCGCGATTCGCGTGAACCACGCGGACGTCGTCAACTTCTGCGCGAACAACTATCTCGGCCTCGCGAACCATCCCGACATCGTGAACGCAGCCCAGGATGGCCTCAAGACGTGGGGCTACGGGCTCTCGTCGGTCCGCTTCATTTGCGGCACGCAGGACATCCACAAGCAACTCGAAGCGCAGATCGCCCGCTTCTTCGGGAAGGGCGACAGCATCCTGTACATCTCGTGCTTCGATGCGAACGGCGGGCTGTTCGAACCGCTACTCACCGAGCAAGACGCAATCCTTTCGGACGAACTGAACCACGCGTCGATCATCGATGGCGTGCGGCTCTGCAAAGCCCAGCGCTTCCGCTACAAGCACAACGACATGGCCGACCTGAAGGCGAAGCTCGAAGAAGCGAAGGGTTGCCGGTTCAAGATGATCTTCACGGACTCGGTCTTCTCGATGGATGGCGACCTGGCGAAGCTGCCCGACATCTGCGAACTCGCGGATCGATACGACGCCGCCGTGGGGATCGACGATTGCCACGCGACGGGCCACCTCGGGCCGACCGGTCGTGGCGGGGCCGAGGAACTCGGCGTACTCGACCGCATCGACCTGATCACCGGTACGCTCGGCAAGACGCTCGGCGGCGCGAGCGGCGGATTTACCGTCGCAAGTGCTGAGATCGTGGACTGGCTCCGCAATCGGAGCCGACCGTACCTCTTTTCGAACTCGGTTCCGCCGGCACTCGTGGTAGCCGGGATGAAAGCGCTCGAACTCGTCGAAACTGCTGGCGCGTTGCGAGATCGCTTGCGGGCGAACACGAAGAAGTTGCGGGCAGGGCTGGAAGGAGCGGGCTTCACCGTAAAGCCCGGCCCGACGCCGATTCTGCCCGTGATGCTCGGCGACGCGGCCCTCGCCACCAGGATGGCGAACGAACTCTTGAAACGCGGCATCTACGCGATCGGCTTCAGCTTTCCCGTCGTGCCGGTGGGTCAGGCCCGCATTCGCATTCAGGTCTCGGCGGCCCACACCGATGAACAACTCGACCGCGCCATCGCGGCCTTCCAGGAAGTAGGGAAACTGCTGGGTGTGCTATAATCGCGGCAGGAGAATCGTGATGGGCCTTCGCGATTTGTACGGCGGAATCAGTGAGATCGGTGGAGATACACGGCGAGCCAGTCGAACAAGGACGAGGCATCAGACTTTTTCGACGCTACCGGCGCATTCGTTCGGTGGATCGATCACAATGTGTAACCACGGAGTGTCACCATGGCTGAGAAGGCATTCAAAGAAGCGATCTCCCAAACCCTCAAGAAAGCTTACTTCAACAAGGAGGGAGACTACATCTCCGTCACGGACGGAGAAGGCGATGCGGTACACGTTCTGATAATCAGTCCGCAACTGGGGGGGAAGCGGGCGAAGGAGAAGCGAGACTTGATTTGGGGCGAGCTGATCTCGGGCCTGAAGCAGGAAGACTGGGCCAGAATCAGTCTCGTGGCTGCCAAGACCCCGGAAGAGGCAATGGCCGAGTGAACGATACCTCACTCGAACAACTCCGTCACGGTCGGAGTGAAGCCCGGCATCGCGGGGTGTTCGGGCAACCGGTCTGAACCAGAATACAACTCAGGATCGCGATCCTGAGAAAACACCGTCACGGTTCGGCGGTGCGTGTTCACCGTCCAGACGAGGGGCACCCCCGCTTCGAGATACTCGTCGATTTTTTCTTCGATGCGCCGCTGCGTGTCGCTGGGCGAGAGAATCTCGACCACGAGCGTCGGCGTGCCTTCGAGCAAGGTGGTTTCATCTTCGGTTTGAGCCGCGACGACATCCGGCGAAGCATAGACCACGTCCACCCCGACCGTGGTCTCGACGGGGCTCTGCAGCCGGACGCCCGCTTCCCCCGAGTAGACGTTACCCCGCGGTTGGGGCTGCGTTCGCAACCACGTTACCAGCGTCGCGGCAGTAAACGACATTGCGGAACTGTGGTGGCGATTGCGAACGGTCATCTTCACGTCCGGGAATTCCGACGGTTGCTCGCGCAGCTGGCCCTTGATGATCCACCGCTCGACGCCGTCGTCCGGCATCGCGAGGAGGTCTTCGGTCGTCCAAAGTTTCGGCGGGCTCTCGGTCGCGACTGCCATCTGTGCCTCCAGTTCGATCGCATCTTACAGTACAAAGGGAACGTCATCCCGTTCGGGTGAAGTGGGAAATCGATAGCAGGCGACGACGACGGTGACGTTGTCCTTGCCGCCGCTGGCGAGGGCAGCACCGATCAGGCTGCGGCAAATCTCGGAAGCCGTTGAGTCGGAGGCGAGAAGGTTGCCGATCTCTTCGTTCGGGAGCATCTCGGTGAGGCCGTCGGTGCAGAGTAGGAGTCGATCGCCATCGCGGAGTAAAAGTTGCCGCACGTCCACTTGCACTTCACTTCCGCGCGGGCCGAGCGTTCGCGTCAGCACGTGCCGGAGTCGGTGCGAGGCGACCTCGTGCTGCCGGATGAGGCCGTGATCGGCCAGCTCCTGAGCATACGTGTGATCGTGCGTGAGTCGGAAGAGTTCGCCCTCGCGGAACAGGTAGGCCCGCGAATCTCCGACGTGGGTTAAGAAGAGGTCGGGGCCGTTGCTGACGGCGAGCGTCATGGTCGTCGCCATGCCGGTGAGAGCGGGGTCGCTGGCGGACAAATCGTCGATCGAGGCACCGATCTGGCGATAGCGCTCGATCATGCGGTCCTGGAATCGCTCGGCCTCGGCACCGCCTTCGCGCATGATCCAGTCCGGCGTGTACAGTACCAGATTCACCAGCGTGCTCAGCGCGGTCTGGCTGGCCACTTCGCCCGCCGCCCCGCCGCCCACGCCATCGGCAACGACCATTCCGTACGAAACCTCGGAGAACCGTTCGGGCACGCATCCCTCCGGCAGGTTCGTCGCGACGGTGTGAAGAGCGCGCTCCACGCGAGCCACGAGATAACTATCCTCGTTGTTCGCGCGCACGCCGCCCCTGTCGGTGGCTGCCGCCACATCGACCTCGATGCGTGAGGAGAGCGGTTCGGGGGGTGCCGTTGGCGCACGCGGAGGCATGGGAACGAATTCGCCCGTATCGTTATCGGATGCGACGGTCACGGTGTTACTCCGGCGCGAATGGGGAGGGAAAGTTCACACTATCGCCAGCGCGGGAGTAATGCAAGAAAATGGGCTATTGCCAGCCTCTCCGTTGAAAGAGCCAGCCCGCGGCGAAGAGCCACGCCGTGGCCAGGCCGATCGCGCCGATCAGGTGCGCCCAGTGGTACGAGTGGACGTCGCCGGAGAGAGCCGCGTGGAGGATGCGCGGGCCGTGGTATTCCAGCGCGAGGTACGGCACGTAGGGGATGCCGTTGATGGAACAGATGAGCAAGATCATGGACATCGAGAGCAGGTAGCACATGGCACCGAGGAAGGCGGCCCGCTGCGTTTTGGCCAGCGTGGCAACCGTCATGCCGATGCCGAGGAATCCCGCGGCCACGGAGAGCAGCGAGAGCCAGAAGAACAAACTGCCGAGCACCTCGAAGCGATAAATGCCGGCGAGGATCGCGGCGAGGCCCATGCCCATGACGGGGTAAAAGAGAAACTTCGCGGCCAGGATTTCGAGGGGCGAAGCGGGCGAGAGTGCCTGCGCGAGCAGCACGCCGCGCTCGCGCTCCTCGCAGTTCAAAGTGGGAAGCAGATAGACGCAGGCGAAGTAGAGCGCGAACACGACCATGCCGGTGGCGATGGCGGCGCGGAAGTCGAGTACCTTCCCGCCGAGCCCCTGGCGATTGATCTCCAACTTCGGCACCGTGATGGAACCGGCATCCTTCACACGGCGTGCGAACTCATCGTGAGCTTCGAGAACGGCCCAGTCGGTTCCCGGATCGAAGGTCGGTTCGGCCGCGAGTTTGTCCGCACTGTCGCCGAGTTTCTTCTCCGCGTCGGCCCGGAACGCTCGTCGCGATTCCTTCCAGAACCACGCTTCGTAGGGTGCGAGTGCGTTGGCTTCCTTGTCCGGATGCCAGACGTTGACTTGAACCACTCGAGGCTTGCCCGGCTCGCTCACCTGGCGAATTTGCAGCGCACCGGTGCCCACGGGATAGACGATGAGCCCGTTCACAGTGTCGGCGTTGCCGATCTCGCGAAACTTAATCTGCTGCTTGAGGTTGTCGGGGACGTTGTCCTGGAGGTGCTTGATGAGCGAAGTCGGGCGGTCGAAGTCGATGAAGCAGTGGTGGACGCCGCCGACCATGCCGGTGCCGTCGGCCGCTTCATTCGGGGCGAATACGGAAAGGAGCACCGCCGAAGCGACGAGCAGCAGTGCGAGCGCGATGCCGCCGCGGTTCGCGAGGTGCCTCGAAAATTCTTTGTGAACCAGAGCTCGAAGGATATATGGTCGCATGTTGCGGTCGTCGCGCTCCCCTCCGCGGACTTCGGGTCGCGGCTAAACGGTTACTCGAAGGTTTGGCCGGTCAGTTTCAAGAACGTCGCATGGAAGTCGAACTCGCGGGTGCGGACGCTCGCCACTTTCCCCGCCTCCACCAGTGCCGCGAACTGCCGGCGATCCGGCGACACATCCAAATCGAACACGAACCGCTCGCCATCCGTGCGAATCAGGTCGACCTTGCGCTCGGTGTGGGCCTGCTTCAACGTCAAGGGCGAATCCAGGGCAACGAGCTTGCCTCGGCACACGATCCCGACGCGGTCGCAAATCTTCTCGACTTCGTCCATGTCGTGCGTGGTCATGATGATCGTTGCGCCCTGCTTCACGCGGTCGCGCAGGATGCGATGCACGACCTCGGCCGAATGAATGTCCAGGTTCGCGGTTGGTTCGTCGAGATAAAGGATGGGCGGCTCGTGGAGCAGCGCCCGGGCGAGGAGCAGTTTCTTCCTCATGCCGAGCGAGTAGCCTCGAACGAGCAGGTCCGCGGCTTCGTCCAGTTCCACCATTTCGAGCACGTCCTGGGCCCGGCGTCTCGGTACGCCATAAAGCTGCCCGAAGAATTCCAGATTCCTGCGGCCCGTAAATTCTTCAAAGTGATTCTCGCGGTCGGGGACGTAGCCGAACCGCGGCTTGATCTTGGCCCAGTCGCGGACGACGTCGAACCCGGCCACGGAGACGCTCCCAGCCGTGGGTCGGCGTTGTCCGATGAGGACGCGAATGGTCGTGGATTTGCCAGCACCATTCGGGCCGAGCAAGCCGAAGAGTTCGCCGCCGCGAATATCGAGATCGAGGCCATCCACGGCCGCGAACGAGCCGTAGTGAACCCGGAGCCCCGATAGGCGGATCATGGGATCGGACAAGGAGTTAACCACCGAGGTCGACGGCACCGTTCAAGCCACAGATGAGTCTAGAACAAGAATTGGATCGGTGACCGTTTAGCCGCGACCCGGAGTTCGCGGCACCCAGTTCGCAAAGTACACGGCACCGGGCAACTTCGTGATCTGTCGCGGCTCGTCGCCGCTCGCCGGGACGATGAACAACTGCGGATACTTGTCTTCGAACGAAACGAACGCGAGTTCCTTCCCATCGGGGCTCCACTTCACGCGGCCGCAAGGCGCCTTGCGAAACGTGACCTGCCTCGGCTCGCGGCCATCGACATTCACCACCCACACGTTCGCCACGCCGTCCTTCAAGGCGATGTACGCGATCCGCTTGCCGTCCGGCGCGAGGTGCGGCCCGTCCGTCGAGCCGTGCCGATCTTTCGGAGAGAGCTTGAACTCGACGTAGCGGTTCCCCTCGGTGAGTCGCTTCAGGTTCTTGCCGTCCGCATCGACGCGGTAGAGGTCGCCGTCGCGGCGAATGAAGACGATCGTCTTGCCGTCCGGGGTGAACTGCGGTGCGAAGCACTCGGGGTGGTCGGGCGTGAGTGCGAGCGGCTTGCCATCTGGCAACTCGACGATGTTCAAACGGTAACCGTGGGCCGGGCCGGAGAAGACGACGCGGTCGTTGGTGGGGCTGAGTGCGGCCATGTAGATGTAGCCGAGTTTCGGGGCGACGAGTTGCGGCTTGGAACCGTCCGCGTTGGCCTGAACCACGTGGCCGGTCGTGCCATCGTGGACGGTATAAAGCATTCGCGTGCCGTCCGCGGAGAGCGAGTAGCCGTAAGCGTCTCTCCACTTCTTGTCGATACGATCGCCGTCCGTGAGGTTGGCGACTTCGGTGCCGTCGGGTCGGCAGCGGTAGACGTGCGATCGGCCGCTGCCGTTGGATTGGAAGTAGATCCACTTTCCGTCGGGGCTCGCGGTCGGGTAGTCGGTGTTCTTGCCGAGGGCGGCGACTTTCTTCAGCCCACTGCCGTCGCTCATCACGGAATGAATGGCACCGACCACCGGTGTCGATTCCACACCTCCGGGGATGTCCTTCGAGGTGTAATCTCCTTCCCAGGTCTTGAGCGAGAAGACGAGTTCGCCGAGCGGCTCGGGCTGGGGTGGAAGCAGGATCGCGGCACCGGCCAGGAACGTGCGACGCGTGAACATGGGTTCGCCCTCTTGTTCGGGGTGATCTTATCGTTTACCTTCAACATCACCCTGCACCCGCCACGCCGGTACGCACGCATGCGATTTGCACTCCTGATTGGCAGCGTCTTCCTTTCCGCCCTCTCGGCCCGCGCTGCGGACCCGGTCGATTACCGCAAGGACATTCGGCCAGTGTTGCAGGAGCGCTGCTTTGCATGCCACGGTGCCTTGAAGCAGAACGCGAAGCTGCGCGTGGATAGTGCTACGGCCCTGCTGGCTCGCGGTGTGGTCGTCGCCGGCAAACCGAATGGCAGCGACCTGCTGGCGCGCGTCTCTTCCCAGGACGATGAAACCCGGATGCCACCGGAAGGGCTTCCGCTCAAGCCCGAACAAATCGCTGCGATTAAGGCGTGGATCGAGCAGGGAGCCAAGGTTCCCGCGAACGATCAACCGGAGCCCGATCCTCGCGATCACTGGTCGTTCCGGACGCCGAAGGTGCCAGCGGTTCCGCAACCCGCTCCGCAGTTCGCCGTGCGAAACCCGATCGATGCGTTCGTCTCGGCGAAGTGGATCGAGAAGGGTTTGAAGCCCGTTCCGTTCGCGGATCATCGGCTTCTGCTTCGCCGCGTGTACCTCGATCTCATCGGGCTGCCGCCGACGTCGGAACAGACCGAAGCGTTCCTCAAGGATCCGTCGGATGCCGCTTACCAGCGGATCGTGGAGGAACTGCTCGCCTCGCCGCAGTACGGCGAGCGTTGGGGGCGGCACTTCTTGGATGTCTGGCGCTACTCCGACTGGTGGGGCCTGGGCGCGGAACTGCGCAATAGCCAGAAGCACATCTGGCACTGGCGCGACTGGACGGTCGAGAGCTTCAACGCGGACGTGGGCTACAACGAGATGCTGCGGCAGATGCTCGCCGCGGACGAACTCTACCCCACCGATGCCAAGAAGCTGCGGGCCACGGGCTTCCTCGCTCGGCCGTACTTCCTGTTCAACCGCACGACCTGGCTCGATGAAGTGGTCGAGCACACGGGCAAGGGCTTCCTGGGGCTCACGTTCAATTGCTCGAAGTGCCACGACCACAAGTACGATCCGATCACGCAGATGAACTACTATCAGTTCCGCGCGGTGTTCGAGCCGTATCAGGTGCGGACGGATTTCGTCGGCGGCGAACTCGACATCGAGAAGGCGGGCCTGCCGCGCGCCTTCGATTGCAGCCTGGAGACGAAGACGTTCCTGCACATACGCGGGGACGAACGCAACCCGGACAAGGGTCGCGAGATCGTGCCGGGCTTGCCGGGGTTCCTGTCGCCGAACGCGTTGAAATTCGCCGCGGTGAAGTTGCCTCTAGCGGCGTACGAACCGGGGATGCGAGCCGAGATCATTGCGGCACATCGCAAGCAAGCCGAGGCAAAGCTCGCGATGGCCCTGGCGGAGCTTGCGAAAGCAAAGACGGCGTACGGCGAGGCCGAAAAACTGGCTGTGAAGGAACCTCAGGAACCGCCCGCCAAACTGAAGGCACCCACGATACCGACGGACGGCAAGCTCGTCTTCAAGGACGACTTCGCCAAGGCTAACCAGGACGTTTGGGAACCCGGCCCCGGCACCTGGAAGCACGAGAACGGGAAGCTGCTTCAACTGAAGCCCGATGGCGACCGCTCGTACTTGCGGTCCAAGGCCCCGATCCTCGCCGACTTCCATGCGACGTTCAATTTCACCATCACCGGCGGCATGCCCTACCGCTCGGTCGGCATCGCGTTCGACGTGGCCGACGACAACGAAGCGCTCGTGTACGTGAGCGCCGCCGAGGGTGCGCCGAAGTTGCAAATCGCGTATAAGCAAAAGGGTGCCTACGTCTATCCGGAAAATGGTGCCCTCACT
>JAYTUG010000360.1:0-5819 GCA_043744695.1 Gemmataceae bacterium | reverse complement strand
AAGAACCCGAGCAACTCGGCCCCGGTCCGCCCATCGAAGACGCGGACGTGCGGGCCGCCGCCGGCCCCGGCCCCGGTGATCAGTTCGGCGATCCCATCCCCATCCAGATCCCCGGCGGCGACGTTGACCCCTCCTAGGAAACCGGCATCGTAGGCGAAGAAACTGCGGATGAGTTTGCCCGTCGAGCCGTCGAACACGCTCACCCGCGGGCATGGACGTTCGTCCGAACTTCCGCCGCGAGGTTCCCCGCAGACCCGGCCACGGACACGAGGTCGATCTTCCCGTCGCCGCTCGCGATCGCGAACTGTACGCCCCGCCGCCGAGATTTTCGATCAGCGCCACCCCGGCCGTCGTGTTCACCGCGAAATCCAGTCGGCCGTCCGCGTTCCAATCCCCGACTGCGAGATGGTCGGCGAATCGATTGGCGCCGAGGTCGAGATCGATCCGCGCGCCGAACGCACCACCTGCGTTGGGAAAGATGCTGGCGACCGACACGGGGTTCGCCGCGGTTCCGCCGTCGCTGATGGCAATCAGATCGAGTTTGCCGTCTCCGTTCAGATCGGCCGCCGCCACCCGCATCAGCCCCGGCGCGGCGGCGTAGTCGGACCGGTCGAACGCACCACCCCCGGACTAGCGACCGCATGAGATAGCAATCGCCGAAACGACTCGGCCATCGAGCGGCTTCGTGTCGTCGTTGCTACTACTCGAACAGCATCGGCCCTGGGGGCTTCGCTTTCGGCACCTTGCGGCCGAGCACTTCATAAGCGCGCGGCATCGCGACCCGGCCGCGCGGCGAACGCGTGATGTACTGCTCTCGTAGCAAGTACGGCTCGATCTCCTCGGAGAGCGTGTCATTCGCCAAGTTCAGGGTGGCCCCGAGCGCCTCCACGCCGGTGGGGCCGCCGAGGAACGTGTCGATCAAGACTTCGAGGTACTTGCGGTCGTTCTTGTCGAGGCCGTCGCGATCGACTTCGGCCATGTCCAGCGCCGCCCGGCCAATCTCCTCGGTGATCGCGCCTTCGTGCATGGCCGCGGCATAGCTCCGCGCCCAGTGGAGCCGGGCGTTCGCCACGCGCGGCGTGCCCCGGCTACGGTGCGCCAGTTCGTGAGCCGCCGCCTCCGTGATCGGCGTACTCAACTTCGCCGCGTTCACCCGCACGATCGTCGCCAGTTCCTCCACGGAATAAAATTCGAGGTGTTCGTGCATCTTGAAGCGGTCGCGCATCGGGCCCGACAGCATGCCGCTGCGGGTGGTCGCGCCGATCAGCGTGAACCGCTTCAACTGCATTGAGATGGTGCGGGCACCCATCCCTTCACCCAGCACGATGTCGATGCGGAAGTCTTCCATCGCGGGATAGATGAACTCCTCGACCACGCGCGGCATGCGATGAATTTCGTCGATGAACAAGATCGAACCTTCTTCGAGGTGCGTGAGGAACGGCAGGAGGTCGGAGGGCCGGCTCAGCGCCGGGCCGCTGGTAGTCTGGATGGAGGTGCCGAGTTCGTTGGGCAGCACGGTCGCGAAGGTGGTCTTGCCGAGGCCCGGCGGGCCGTCGAAGAGGATGTGTCCGAGCGGTTCCTTGAGTTTTTTTGAAGCCTTGACGGCGATTTCGAGCCGCTGGGCGACCTTCTTCTGGCCGATGACTTCCTTGAGGAACTTGGGACGCAGCGCGGCATCGACCTTCTTGCGGTCGTCGTCGTCCGGCACGGTGGTGATGACTTTTTCGCGGGCCATGGATTCCTTCTACGGCCCTGTTGCCCGGGGCAACTCCTCGGCGCGAATCCATTGCGCGAGCCGCCGATAAAGTTCTGCGTTCTTCTTCAGCAAATACTGCTTGATGACCTCGAATGATTCGTTCCGGTCGAGATACTCGTTCGTCAGCCTCCGCAGCAGTTCATCGAGCGACAGCCCGCTTTTTCGTGCGACCGCTTCGAGCCGTTCGGCCTGTTCGTCCGGCACTTCGAACGTCAGTGTGCTCATCGCGAACTCCCTCACTTCTTCCGTTTGACGCTCGTGTCTGCGATGGAGCACCGGACACAATCACCTAACTGAACAGAGTACCGAGTTTCTTCAGGAACTCCTCCACAACATTCGGCGGGGTTCGATCGGCGAATTCAGCCCTGCGTGCCTTCCAGTCCAGACTCTTGACGTGGTCGGCAAGAACGACTCCGCCCACTGCCAGTCCACTCGGCAAACCAACCTCAAACGGGTAACCCTTCGCTCGATTGGTTATGGGGCAGATCAACGCGAGTCCCGATTTAGCGTTGTAGGTTCTGGGCGAGAGGACAAGTGCGGGTCGTCTGCCGGCCTGTTCGTGACCCGCCTGCGGATCAAAGCTGACCCAGACAAGATCGCCGCGGTCTGGGACGAATGCGAGTTGGGATGTCACCAGACCTCCCTCCCGACCGAGGGCCCGGTTTCGGTTTCAGAATGCCGATTCTCACTCGTGATACAATCGACGAGATCGTCGAGAGTGTATCGGGTCTGAGTCGTGGCGCGAGTGATCATCGCACCATTTTCCATCGTGACCTCGACCTCAGCATCCGGATCGAGTCCGCTTCGATGCGCGATCGAAGGAGGAATGAGAACTGCGATCTCATTGCCAATTTGTTGAATGCGAGACTTCATATCCTTCTCCCTCGCGAGGTCTGGGGTAAACTACTTCTTCCGTTTATAGCTCGTGAGAAGCTGCTTCGTGTCGGCCTTGCTCTCGAACTTCTCCGGGCGCATGTCGCCGCCGAGTTCGTAGCAAACGACCATCGAATCGCCGTCGAGCTTGTAGATCGCCTTGATGAGTTTGTCCTTGTCGGGGCCGCCGGTCGGCTTGATGTCCATCGCCTTCGGTGCTTTCGCGACATCGACCGCGAACGTGCCCACGTCTTTCTCCGTGCCGAGCTCGGCGGTGTACTTGCCGCCTTCGGTGATTTCGAACTTCATTGCCTTGAGGTGTTCGGTTACGTCCTTGCCGCCGAGTTCGGCCTTCACGATGTCCCATTTGCCGACCATCGCTTTCAGGTCGGCATCGGCCTTGTCGTCGGCGACTGCGGGAACGGCGATGCCGATCAGGGCGAGCAGAACGAGGCACGAGATCGCACGCATGATGGGTGGCTCCGGATGATTTGCGGGAACGCGAACGCGCCGTTCGCCACTGATTTGATAGCGAATCGGCGCGCGGAGTGAAATGTCGAATCGCGCGAAGCTGCAAGCGGCGCCGCGTACTTACTTCTTCTTCGGCTCGTCCTTTTTGGGTTCGTCCTTCTTCGGCTCGGCGTCGGGAGGCAACGCCGCCTTCAAGAGAGCGCCGGTCGTGCCGTTGTAGATGCGGACGATGCCATCTTCGCCGCCGGCCGCGACCACTGCGCCGTCCGTGCTGCAGCCCACCGCATAGAGGAAGTCGGTCGCGCCGGGATATTGCCGCACGTTGCCGCCGTTCTCGGCGTTCCACATTCGCACCGTCGAATCGCCCGACACCGTGAGGAACTGAGGCGTCTTGCCCACGAACAGAAGTTGCGTTACCTGCTTGGTGTGCCCCTGCATGTCGCGGATCTTCTCGCCCTTCTCGAAGTCCCAGACCTTCACGAAGTTGTCGGCCCCGCAGGAGGCAATTTTCTTGCCGTCCGGTGCCCAGCCCACACCCATGACGTGGTGCGTGTGCCCTTCGAAGGACTTGACGAACTTGCCGTCGGGCACCGAAAACACCTTCACGAATTTGTCCGCGGCACAGGTGGCGAGGAGCTTGCCGTCCGGGCTGAAGGCGACTCCGAAGACGGTGTCCGAGTGGCCGTTCTTGATGTCGCCGACGAGCTTGCCTCCGGCGGTCTCGAAGATCTTGATCTCGCCGTCTTCGGTGGGTGCGCCGCCGCCGGTGGCGAAGAGCTTGCCATCTGCGGAGAACGCGATGGCGACCACGCGATCGGCGAAGATGCTCGGCTTGTCGCCGACCGCGCCGATTCGCTGCTTCACTTCGCCCTTCTCGGCGTCCCACAGGGTGAGTTCCTGGAAGCTGCCGGTGGCCAGGGTCTTGCCATCGGGGCTGAAAGCCATCGATTCGACGAGCGAGATGTGGGCGGCCTTCGCCACCTTGCCGCTCGGCGACTTCAACGTCGGATCGACGAGCGATTTCGAGAAGGTCCAGTCGTCCTTCTTCGGCGTGCCCTTCTTGGCGTCCGCGGGTTCGGACTTGATCGCGAACAGGTGAATCTCGTTGCCGCGGCTGGCGGCGACCGTCTTGCCGTCCGGTGAAATCGCGACGGCTCGCACCGGCTTCACGAGGATCGGCGGCAGATCGACCACGATCTTCTTCTTGGTGCGAGCCATCGTCGGCATCTTCGCGCCTTCCTCGATCCACAGCTTTAACAGCGACAATTCCTGCGACGTGAGCGGCTCCTCGCTCTTCGGCGGCATGATCGGCTTCTTCTGCCGGCTACAGAACATGAACAGGTTGCTCTCCGCGGACTTTCCCGGCACCACGGCGACGCCGCGCTTGCCGCCCTTCATCACGCCGGCATACGTGCTCATGTCGAACTTCGCTTCGACGATGCTCCCCGAGTGGCAGACGAAGCACTTGTTTTCGAAGATCGGCTCGACGTCCTTCGAGTATTCGACGGGATCTTTCCGCTTCAGATCCACGGTCGGGATCGGCGGCAGATACTTGGGGTCTTTCTTTTCCTGCGTCGGCGCGACGGACGACGCAGTCAACAAAATGGCCAGCGCGAGGAAAGCGAGGGAACGCATGGGAAACTCCATACAGTTTAGCCGCGACGCGGAGTCTGCGGAGCGGAGCGCGACATCGATGGAGCTGTCACGCTCCGCTCCGAGGACTCTGCGTCGCGGCTAAACGGGTTTACTTCTTCTTGTCCGCGGGGATAACCGTGTATCCCGTTTTGATCTCATGGACGATCGGGTACTTCTTGTCGTAGAGCGCGGTGAACACGATCGTGCCGGCGACGGCGCCCGGCTTCGCGTCCGCCGCCGTCTTCAGCACCATCTTGGCCTCATCTTGACCGGCGGGAATAATCACTTCCGCCGCCGTGACGCCAATCGCGTCCTTGGCAGGAACGTAGGTCACCTTGAACTCGCCGGTGAAATCGAACTGACGATCGACCTTGAGCGGCAGGACGGTCTCGCTGCCGGCCTTCAGGTTAGCGTTGGGCAGCGGCCCGGCGGTCACTTTCCCGACCGACGTGGGAATCACGGTGATTTCAATTGGATCGCTGAACGCGGAGGAGGGCACGTTGGCCTTCGCGCCCTTGGCCATGGGATCGCGGATGAAGCCGACTTGCGAGTCGCCGCGAATCACGACGGAGTAGACGCCGGGCAGCGCGGTTGCCTTCACGTCGAGCGTTGCGGTCACGTCCGGCTTCGCCATTGTGGGTTGGGCCGCAATCGCCACGACGATCGGCGCGTTCTGAGCGTTCTGCAACATCGGCTCGGCCACGAGCGTGACGTTCGGCTTCTCGGCACCCGCCCACGTCGCCTTGATCGGCAGCGTGATCTTGTCGCCCTGCTTCACCACGAGCGGGCCGGTCGCCTTGTCTTCCTTGCCCATCGGCGGCTTGATGATCGCCGTCGCGGGGTCGGCCACCACTTTGAAGAAGCCCTTCTCGGGGCGAACGGCCAGCACCAACGATTGCGTGAGCCGAGCGAGCACGGGAGTGTTCTGGCCGGGCGCTGCTCCCCAGACCACGGTCGCAGGCCGCGCTTCGCGCACGAGCGGCTTGCCGTCGGGCAGGGTCGCAACGGCCTTCACGGTGATGGCTCCGGTGAACGCGGCCGCGGCGGGTCCGATGTTCAGCACCAGCACGCCCCACTTCGTTCC
>JAYTUG010000359.1:0-1529 GCA_043744695.1 Gemmataceae bacterium | reverse complement strand
GTTCTGCGACTTCCCCTTCAACTGAAGCTGCTTCACCAGCAACGGCACTTGCACCGAGGTGAAGTCGAATAGTTCCTCCGCCGTGAGCGTACCGTCCGAATCGAGGTCGGCCTTGCGAAAGCCGTCGCCCAGAGCGTCGAGCACGGCGTAAGTGAAGAGGCCGTGGTTCAGCTTCGGATGTTCGTAGGCGAGTTCGCTCTGATCGCACGACGCGATGATGAACGGCCCCTGCCCGTTCGGCGCGGCACGGCGAAGCAGGTTCGCTTCTCCGGCTTGCCCCGAGTGGCACGCATCGAGGAGCACCACCTTGCGGCAATTCACCCTCGCGAGCCCTTCGAAGAGTTCCTCGGCGGTGATGGCCGTGCCCGTGGGATTCTTCGCGGAGTAATCGGGGCAGCAGAGTACGAAGAGCCCGCCGCCGGCCGCGAGGCCGCGTTGGCCTTTTGGCACCGGAGTCGATTTGATGTCGTCCGGGATCGTCCCGCCCTTCGGGCCGGGGAGCAGCAAATCGCCGTGCCCCGCAAAGAAGACGACGAGCAAGTCGTCGGGCTTCGCGGTGCCGGCGAACGCCTTGAGCGATTCGAGCAGTTGCTTGCGGCCTGCCTGCGCATCGAGGTGGAGGTCGATCTTGCCCGCGGTGAAGAACTTGCCGGGGCCGCGGTACTCGTGGAATCGATCGGTGATGCCACGGGCATCGCGGTCCGCGCTGACGAGATTGCCGAAAGAGCGAGCGCCGCCAGCCGCCTTGCGATTGTCGGAGTAGTCGTTGATTCCGACCGAGAGTCCGACGAGATTGGCGGCGGCTCCCGCGAGTGGATTCGTCACGGTGCGGCTGGCTTCGGCTCGACCGCCCGCCGAGTTGAACGTGAGTACGGCGAGTTGGTTCTCACCGGCGCGGAACTTCCCCGGCTCGATGCGAAGCTTCGCTTCGAACGCCGCCTTCGCATCGAGCGACTTCTCACCGGGCCGCGGCCACACGTCCACGCGGTGATCGTTGAGCCAAAGTTCGACGCGTTCGGGAAGCAGGTCGGGATTGTTGCCGCGCGGCTTCGCACTCACCGTGATCGGCAAGCCCTGCTCCGCAACCACCGACTTACCCAGGCCCAGGAACACCGGCGCGGGTTCGTAGTCGCTGAACGAAACCGGCAGCGGGTTGGCCCCACGCACCTCGGTAATCGCGGCCCCGATGTCGCGAGTACCCACGATCCTCTCGATGGCGTCGAGGCGATGGTAGATCTTCTCGAATTGCTGAAGTTGGTAGAACTCGGGCCGGCCGCCGGGCTCGGGGTGGTTGACGTGCCAGCCGACGAGGCGGTCGCCGTGGGCGCTCTTGGTGTGGTAGTACGAGCCGTGCCACATCCACACGACCCAGTCGGTGAGCCGGCCGCGCTCGTTGAACGCGGGGAACCACTTCCAGAGCGGGCGTTGCCTCACCGTGGTGAGCGATTCCTTGCGATCGGGTTGGCCTTTGGAAACCCAGCCGAAGAAGAGTTCGATTCGCGGCTTCGGCGACTTCAAGAGTTCGAGCA
>JAYTUG010000358.1:0-1531 GCA_043744695.1 Gemmataceae bacterium | reverse complement strand
TCCCTGATTCCCCTCGCCTCATCAGCCTTCGCCACCGCGAGTTGCGGCAAGATTCCGCTCAAGGCTGTGCTCGATTCTGCAAACCATGTACTGCACCCTGGGTACAACCTCGCGGTGAGAAGGACTGGACTCGGGAGCGAGAACTGCGGACGATGAACAGTTGAAATCGGCCGAGAATCGCGAGCGATGCGGGATGCCTCTGAGAACGCGGCGGGAGCGGCGGCAGGCGAGAAGCCGGCGGGTGGGACCGCGCCCATCGATTCGGCCGGGGCCGATCTCACCGGACGCACGCTGGGCGAGTTCGAAATTCTTCGCAAGATCGGGGCCGGCGGCATGGGCCAAGTTTACCTCGCCCGGCAGCTTTCGCTCAAACGGCAGGTCGCGCTGAAACTGCTTCGCAAGGATCTGGCGAACAATCCCATCGCGATGAAGCGGTTTCAGGCCGAGGCCGAAGCCGTTGCCACGCTCAACCATCCGAACATCGTGCAAGTTTACGGTGCGGGCGAAAGCGAAGGCCTCCGCTACATGGCCCTTGAGTTCGTGGATGGCCGCAACCTCCGCGAGCACCTCGCCCGCAAGGGGCCACCCGAACTCGCGATCGCGCTGAGCATCATGAAACAAGTCGCCACGGCCCTTCAAAAGGCTCACGAACAGGGTCTCGTTCACCGCGACATCAAGCCCGAAAACATTCTCGTGACCAAGAAAGTGGAAGTGAAAGTCACGGACTTCGGGCTCTCGCGGTTCTTCACGAGTACCGACGCGGTGAACCTGACGCAAAGCGGCGTGACGCTCGGAACGCCGCTTTACCTTTCCCCGGAACAGGCCCAGGGCCACACGGTCGACCACCGAAGCGATCTCTATTCCTTCGGCGTCACGTGCTATCACCTGCTCGCTGGCGAGCCGCCCTTCCGCGGCTCGACGGCCATCGAAGTGGCGTTGAAGCACATCACCGATCAGCCGAATCCCCTTGCGGATTTGCGGCCCGACTTGCCCCCGGAACTTTGCGAGATCGTTCACAAGCTCATGGCGAAGAAGGTGGACGACCGCTATCAGAATGCACGCGACTTGCTGCGAGATTTAGCGAAGGTGAAGGAAGGCGTAGCTGCCGGGCCACCGGGGATGAGAATGTTGGCGGCACCCGCTCCGACATACCCGTTCTCACTTTCGGCATCTCAGATGTCGGCATCCGCTTCGGGAATGACGCAGGCTCTCACTTCGTCCGGAAGCCTGCCGCCGAGTCGCGGGTTGAGATGGGCGATGGTTGCCTTTGCGTGCTTGCTCGCGGCGGCACTCGGGGCGATCGGCTTTATTCTCGCCCACCCGAAGCCCGGCCCCATCGTTCAAACTCCGCCCCCAACTCCGCAAACGGGCCTGCCCGATATTCGCCCGCTCGAAAAACTCCAGAGCCCGCGCGAACGCGAACTCTTCGCCATCTTGAAAGATCGCGGCACCTCCCCAGACAATTGGATCACGGCGGCCATCGAACTGGGTTTGCTCTACTTGCACGAAGGACGTTTGGACGAAGCCGCGG
>JAYTUG010000357.1:0-1538 GCA_043744695.1 Gemmataceae bacterium | reverse complement strand
GTTCGGACCCGTAAGATAATCGAGGGTATACCCGAATCATCGCGTCCGGATGATAACGGAGTGACAGGAATTCAGCCGGTGCGATCCGAATTCCCGTCAAAATTTGAACCCTTCGCTTGCGGAATGCGCCCGCTCCGCACAGAGTATTCCAGATAGGACGGATATTCCACCGACTTCAACGGCGTTCGCTCAACCGGTCGAAGTTCAGGAAACGCTCGATGCCGGCACCCTCCACGATCTCCGAATTCGTCGATCTGGTTCGCAAGAGCGGCCTGCTCGTCGAGTCGAAGTTCGAAGAATTGGTTCAACGTCAACGTGCTCACGGCACGTTGCCCCAGACCATCGACCCGTTCGCGGCCCTCTTGGTTCGCGAGGGTCTGCTCTCGTTCTTTCAAGCGAAGCAACTCAAGCTCGGCCGCTACAAGCGCTTCACCATCGGTTCGAAGTATCGGCTACTGGAATTGATCGGGGCGGGCGGCATGGGGGCCGTCTACCTCTGCGAACACACGCTCATGAAGCGCCTCGTGGCGTTGAAGGTGCTCCCCGTCGAGAAGCTGGACGACCCGCAGAATCTGGATCGCTTCCACCGCGAGGCCCGGGCCGTCGCCGCCTTGGATCATCCGAATATCGTTCGCGCCTACGACATCGACCAGCACGAGAAGCTGCACTTCCTCGTGATGGAGTACGTGGACGGCAACAGCCTGCAGGACGTGATTGCTCGCCACGGGCCAATGAACCCGGTTCGCGCCGCGCACTACATCGCACAATCCGCCGTCGGTTTGCAGCACGCTCACGAACTCGGTATGGTTCACCGCGACGTGAAGCCCGGCAACTTGCTCCTCGAACGCACCGGCGTCATCAAAGTGCTCGACATGGGTCTCGCTCGCTTCTTCAACAAGCAACAAGACAGCGTCACTGAGAAGTACGACGACAAGTGCGTACTCGGCACCGCGGATTACCTCGCGCCAGAACAGGCGGTCAGCAGTTCCGTGGACATCCGGGCCGACATTTACAGCCTCGGCGGCACGTTCTACTACATGCTCACGGGGCAGACGCCATTCCCGGATGGCACCATCGCGGCGAAGCTTGTGGCCCATCAAACGCGGGAACCGAAGGCGATCGAGGAATATCGGGCCGACGTGCCGGCGGGGATGGCGGACGTGCTCCGACGCATGATGTCCAAGCATGCGGACGACCGGTATCAGGAACCGATCGAGGTCGCCGAGGCGCTCGCAGAGTGGGCGGATTTGCCGATGGAACCGCCGCCCCAGAAGGAGATGCCGGGGCTCTGCCCGCTGGTGCTCTCCCTGACGGGCCACAGCGCGGACAAGATGAACTCGACGACTTCGGCCGTACCCCTGGGTCGGGCCATCTTCGGGCCGGGCCGGGGTGCCATGCGTTTGGGCGGCAGTTCGGCCCGCCACGCTGCCGCTCGACCCGTCAGTGTCGCGTCCGCGGACGAAACCGCACGCGTGAACGGAAACAAGGGGCGCAACGGTTCCACGATTCGCACCGCCTCGAGTACGACGCCGCTGCCG
>JAYTUG010000356.1:0-1543 GCA_043744695.1 Gemmataceae bacterium | reverse complement strand
AGAACGTGTTGATTTGGCCGAGTGGCCGCCTGATGCGCGACGGCCTCGAACACATCGGCGGCGCCCGCGCCGTGGCCGACCTCCTGGCGGCCGTGCCCGAGGCGACCGTGGTGCTCGTCCGCACCCGCGGTCTCTGGGGCAGCATGTTCAGTTGGGCGCAGTCCGGCACGCGCCCCGCTCTCGTGCCCACGCTCTTCCGCGCCACCGGCATGTTGCTCTCGAACCTGCTGCTGTTCGCGCCGCGCCGACAAATCACGATGACACTCGAAGCATTCCGCAACGGCGAGCGCCCGCCCGCGGATCGGTTGCTGTTGAACAAGTGGATGGAAACTTGGTTCAACGCAGACACCGGTGGCCAGCCGGAGAAACCGACATGGGTGCCGTACCACTTCTTGTTCGGGTCGCGGGAGTTCGCGTTTCCGCCGCCGCCGCCGCGGCTCGACCACGATTTGTCGAAGGTGAAGCCGGAGACGAAGCAAGCCGTCGCCGAGATTCTCGCGGAGAAATTGAAGCGGCCGCTGACGGCGGCTGAGAATGCCGCGTCGACGACTTACAGCCAGCTCGGGATCGACAGCCTCGACGGCATGGAACTGGCCCTCCAAGTCGAACAGCGCTTCGGATTCAGCGGCGACGAGGTGCCGAGTTCGATCGGCGAGCTTTGGTCGCTCGCCGAGGGCTCGATCGAACACGCGCCCCCGAAACCGGCCCCGCCAGCGTGGTTCCACCCGCGCCGAGGCACTGCGGAAGTCTTGGTACTGGGCGAAACCTTCGGGGAAGCGTTCGTGAACCGCTGCATCGCGGATCGCCGGAATGTGGCCGTGGCGGACGACACCGCCGGGGTGCTGACCTACGAGCGGCTTTTCGTCGCGAGCCGGGCGATGGCGGAGCGATTCCGGGAGTTCCCCGAACCGAACATCGGCCTGCTGATGCCGGCGTCGGTGGCGGGCGATCTCGCCTTGGTGGCGCTCCACCTCGCCGGCAAGTTGCCCGTGGTTCTGAACTGGACGACCGGGCCGGGCAACTTGGAGCACGCCGTGAAGCTGATGGGCGTGAAGCGCGTCATCACGGCGAAGGCGTTCATCGACCGCACGCAACTCGTGGTGCCCGGCGCCGAGTTCGTCCATTTGGAACAGGTTCGCAAGTCGATCGGCAAACTCGAACTGCTGAAGTCGCTCTTGGCGCTCCGCTGGTTCCCCGGCGCCGCGACCCGCGGTGCCATGCGATGGATCATCCGCGATCCGAACGCCCCGGCCGTGATCCTGTTCACCAGCGGGTCGGAGAAGGCCCCGAAAGCGGTGCCGCTGACGCACGCGAACATCATCGCCAACATGCGCGCGGCCGTGCCGATGCTCGGCATTACAAAGAACGACAGCGTCCTCGGTTTCTTGCCCCTCTTCCACAGCTTCGGCCACACGGTCAGCGGGATGTTTCCGCTCTTCGGCGGGTTGAAGATCGTCCACCACCCGGACCCCACCGACGCCGCCGCCCTCGTGCGCAAGATCGCGTCGTACAAGCCGACGCTCACGGCGGGGACGCCGTCGTT